>WGBH01000479.1 GCA_015494435.1 Thiotrichaceae bacterium
ATGTTAAAGCTGTTTCCGAATCAATTGTTTTTGAAGGCATTCCTGCAATATGAAATGGAATTTGTGGCAGTTTTTTTGCAATTTCATAGAGTAAAGGTATATTTTTGGCATGTTTAAATACTCCAAGCCATGCTATATATTTCCTTTTTTCTCGATGATTCAGATATGGAACTGAATTGTTGACATCAAAAGGGTTATGTATAACATGAATAGAACTATTTATATATTTTTTTTTGAAATTCTGATATTGATAGTTATTTTGTGCTAAAATTATACTAGCATTTTTGAGACCATATCTATACGCAATAGAAGCATACCATGGTAAATTCTCTTTATAGCGTCGATCCGAATCTCTGTCACTTGCAGCTCGATAAACAAAAGGTATGCTAAGTAACTTAGCGATAAATGCCATTATACCTGTTTGTAATCCACTACAAGATTGAATAATAATATCCGGAGAAAATTTTTTTACTGCTGCGAAAATAGTTGGCATATAATAATAGAAGTATTTAATAATAGGAATGCCTTTCTTAGGATCATAAGTTTCAAGTAAACAATAATCTAATTTTTGGTTAACATATCTAGATGCTCCCTTCCATGTTATAATTCCTAATTGTATGCCATGTTCATTGAGACCTTTTAACCAAGTGTGAAGTTCTATAGCCCATCCTCCTATAGGATATTGTTCATCTTTTAGGAGATAAGGCAAGGTGAAATCAATAAACAAAATTTTCATATATTTACCCGGTGACATTTATGTTGCCACTTCTGAGAATGATTGCTGAGTATGCCCACAAGAAATAAAGTGGTTGTATAATATTTACGCCAAACATCGCTAGAGAAAAACCGGCTAATCCCGAGAAATAGCTCAAAGATAATATCACAAAATAGTTATCAACTGAATGTTCTGAAAACAACCAAGTTTGCCTGAATAATGTCCATAAAATTAAAAGGAAAATAATTAGTCCTACTATACCAAAATGCACCATATAAAGGAGATAATCATTGTGGGAATTACCTGCTGTGGAAAAGTATTTTTTCATAAGAGCATGAATTGTATTTTGGCCATGCCCAAATACTGGACTTTTAAAAAATAACTTTAAACTGTTCGTCCAAAGCGTTATGCGTCCAGAAGTTAATTCGTCGGCATTTGATGTATGAGTTGGGTTGAAACGTTCTAAAAATTTTTCCCGAACATTTTGTGGTGACAGTAAAAAGCCTGTTCCGCCAAGCAATGGTAGCCCTATAAGTATAACAATTAATATAGTTCGCAGTTTTATCAATTTTTTTGATGCAAAAACATAGCAGTAAACTACACATGCAAAAACAAGGGAAATAATTCCGCCTCTTGAACCAGTTATAATTAAGGAAATAATCGCCAAAAAAATAAGCATGATAGATAACAATTTTCGAATGCCTGTTGAAAATAAAGCACCAGAAAAAAGAAGTGGAAGAAAAAGAACCAGATAGGCTGCATATTGATTTGGTTCCGCGAAACCAGCAGACCTACTTTCTTGAACTATTTTTAATTTTCCTATATGAAGGATACCAGTACTTTCGCCAATAGTACTTAAGACAGTAATGGTAAAAAATACCAGCAACCCACCAAGTGCTAATCTGCAATGTCGTTCGTTATCTAAGGTATTGTATAGAATAAAAAACAAAAGTACAGGATTTAACCAACCCTTTAAATAAATCAGCTCTTGAAACAGGCTTTCATGTGGTACTTCATTCAATAAATATTTTACAGGGATTGAGGCTGCTACAACACAAAAGAGAATAATTAAATATTTATTTAACTTATTTGGATTGAAGATTTTCTTTTTTCTTACAATATTGATTGCCCAGGCAATCAACATTAAATAAAGTGCTATATTCAGAAGACTGATCCCTTTTATTGTAGAAATATGCACTCCCAAAACATTTTCCAGCCAGAAAACTAACAGAAAAAAATAAAAGAAGATGACAGTAATCATATAGTTCCCTGTTTATCCAAATTTAGATACAATACAGTTTCGCATCATATCAATTTCTGTTTTAGTCAAAATTCCTATAAGTAGCCCTGTACTGCAATAAGTAAGAGTGAATACACATGCAGTTACTATAAGCATAACGAGCGGAGTGAACGAATATAAAAATTTAAGTATAAGGACAGGACATGCTGCAAGCACTGCACATCCCAAAATTTTCCCATTTACTTTAGGTATAAGAAGATTCATAACTGAAATTTTCATAACTTCCGAAACTTTGGCTAGAACTATAAGCCGAAAAGAAACAGTTACAAGCACGTCTGCCACTATTGCCCCTATAATTCCCCAGGTCTTTGCAAAAACATAGAGAATGACAATTGCTACAGGGATGCGAAAAAGCGCTAATTTCATTAGATATTGAGTTTGCGCATATGCGTTTAAGACAGCTCCTGTATTAATGCCACCAACAAGAATAGCCACAAGACATACCTGAAAGATAGGTACGCTTTCGGAATATTTTGCTGAAAAAAATGCCAATATAAATTCATGCGCCATGATAAAGAAAAAAACAAATATCGGAAAGAGAAATAGATTCATCTTTCGCATTGCGCCAGACCAGACAGATAAAATTCTTGCTATATTCCTTTCCTTATGGCATCTGGATAATTCCGGTACCATAACATTTGACACAGAGGAAGTTATCATCCCCACAAGTGGCAAATTATATGTTCCTACAGCGTAAACAGCGAATCGGGCAGGAGGAAAAAGAAACGATACCATAAAACTGTGCACCTTGGTCTGGAGCAGCCAAGCCACATTTGCAATGCCAATTGGGAGGGAATAACCGAGCTGACGCTTCCAAAAAGATATATCAGTCTTTTTGATGGACATGCTATAGCGGCCTTTCAAATATATCCACTGAAAAACACATCTGACTAACGCAAAAAATATTAATACCTTGAAAATGCTTAAAATATCTTTTGTAACAAGTGCAGTAATCACTATGGTACAAGAACGTATTATCTGAGAAATAACCCTTACGGATGACGCAAGCAAAATTTTTCTTTCAGCTATCATTAGAGTTTCAAGGAAAGAAGATACGATCATCAGAAACATAAAAACAGCAAAATAAGGAATAAACACGCTTAATCTCGGATTATTCATGAGTCCGGCTATAGCATCCCGGAAAAAGAGAAGTGACAACATACATAGCAGGCCGGTCACAACCACAAATAAATAAGTCTGAGTGACAATGGCATCTTTCATCTCAGGCTCACGGGGAAGAAAATAATATAGGCCTTGCGTCACGCCCATCTGTCCAAAAGGAAACACGGTAGTGAAAATAAGAAATAATTGCTGATACAAACCATATTCTTCTTGAGGGAAAATCCTGACAAGTACAATGGGTACCGCAATGCCGACCAGCATAGCCAATACATTGCCGGCAAAGAGAACGGCAGCCTGTTCAGTAAGAGATTGCCTTGTTCTCATTGATTCAGACTGTTCTTTTAATTTTTCTATTGAGAACAGCATCTATCAAGTCAAGATACCTGGCCCCAACTTTTCCCCAGGTGTACTGTTCTTTAATGAGCCTTTTGGCTGATTTTCCAATTACAGAGCGTTTTTCCACGAATACTGAATATTTAATTATCGTATCCGCAAATTCAGAAGGAGTCTCAGCGTGAATGTAATGAATCCCAGGCTTGGCTGAAACCATGGCTTCCATGCCAACCGCGTTTGATACAACAAGACGCTCAAGAGCAAATGCTTCCAAGACCTTATTCTTTAGGCCACCACCAATTTGCATGGGGTTTATAACAATGGGAATGCGTGCGATTAATCCGTAAAGATCATTGACATAGCCAGTCAGCTTAATATTTCTATGTTCTTCAGCAAATTCACGCATTTTTTTTGACGGATTTTTGCCAATTATGTACCAGACTAAATCTTTGTCAGATAAAAATGGCTTGAAGACTTTATCATAAAAATAGTGAACGGCTGTCAAATTAGGAGGAAAATCCAGCGCTCCCCAAAAGGCCATGCCGCCTTTTATTTGATCATTAGGGATATCTACATGAAATATTTCAGGATTAACACCATTTGGGATATCAATTATCCGGTCTTGCCCATTTTTATTCATCCATCTTAAAAAATCTCTATCAATTGGCGATACCGTCGTGACAAGGTCGAAAAATTTAGTTATTTCACTTTCAATATGCCTTTTTCGTTTTAGGGCTATGGTTGCTCTTAGTTTATTCCATAATGTGTGTGTGCTATATGCGGTTTGCCTTTGCAAAGCCATGGAACGGCAGTCTATTAATTCTAATATTTTGGGTATGCCCGAAAAAGGTATAAAATATTCGGCAAGTTCTCCAGTAAATGCTACGATGCATTGAATTTTACATTTATCAATCAGTTTGTGAATAGAGTTAACTATTCGATTATACTCTTTTGGTAGTGCGGTACGAGTCTGGTCTCCAGTGTTAAGGTGTAGATGGCGTATAAGTCTTCTACGGCCCATAGGCGGCCGGATGACTCTGACATCACGAAAAAAATCAAGAGAATTAATAATTGAATTTTTGTGTTGATTGTTATCACCAAAAGTAAGCAAAAAACAATTATGGCTTCTTGCAAGCTCTTTGCTTAAAAAGAAAACACGGAGTGTATTGCCGTTGAAATGGGCAGGATACGGCAACATATAATTAAATATAAGGATGTTAGCCACTATATGGTCCCTGTTTTATATGTAGCCAACCTGCCGCATCAGCGGACCACATACTTTGTTGATAATTATTCTGTCCATCAGAGTTATTTCAGGTTTTTTTACGGTTTTTCCCGGCGAGTTAATTTTTCTGTTCAGCACTGAATTGTCAAACCCTTTGACATTAATGTGTGTTGCGATCTCGTCCAACTTCAATTTGCCGGACACAAGGTCTTCGAACCTCACTAATAATCCATCTACTTCGGCATAATTTGACAGAAAACCATCCAGAAGCAGGCGCCAATGCTTGGCAAAAGCTATTGCAGACCGTGAGTAATAACCGGGCCATGGACTCCGCCATTTGTTTCCCTTCCAGGAACGGAAAGCATGGCAGGGATTACGATATATAAAAAGGAAACGTGCGTTTGGGAAAAGCCATTTTAGATATCTCGCATGATCAATGGTAAGGCGTACTTCCTTAATACCCCAGCGCGAAATGTTAAATTGCTCCTGCGTAGGGCTCTTGCACCAACGCAAAAAAAATTCCCTATGAGCCTCTTTAAGATAAGAAATTTCAGGTGTTAAATTGGCAATCCACTTGTTCTCTATATTATCCGTTATTTCATAAGCGAAAAAAGTTTCTGGTGGCCAATCTTTTGTGATGAATCCAAGACAGTGGGCTAATCGCGCAATAAAAGCCGCGTCTCCCAACGGCTCTCCCCATATCAGTACTTCCCTGCTGGAACATACAAGGCGTTGAAGAAGGGTTGAGCCTGATCGCCAGCCGGCTGAAAAGATAAAGACCGGCCTTTCACTATCATTGATGGTTTCAGATAGATTTGGCCATCTTGCTTTGATATCTTCAATGGCTGTGCTGATTTTTTCTGCTCTTGCAAGCTCAGGAGGGTAGGTCAGGCGCCTGGCCCTCAGGAAATCGAGAAGATTCAAACGCAAATTTTTACTTATGGCAGGGAAATCTTTTTTAATTAGAGAATCTAACATTTTGAGGAGTAGATAACGGAATAGATAAAGCGGATGCCTTCATAACGATCACTCCATAATGTGATGGAATATTTATTTTTTGAATCACAGGCAAGGATTTGGGATTTAAATCCAGGTTTTCATGAGTTAATTGTACGCATGGAACTGGAAGGTTTATGTCGGCAGCGTCTTTAAGGGACGGATTCACATAAACATAACCCTTCGCGAATTCACGCCAATAAATATTTGCCTCAGTAGATGACGTAATTACATTATAACTATCCGATGGTGCCCCGAGATCAATTTTGTCATATTCGCTAAACCATGCTATCTGTTTATATGGATTGTTGACAAACATAAAGAAGGGCATGTTTTTTTGATCTTTGGCCAAGTGATAGCTGCACATAGAATACCATAGGATTTGCCAGTAAGTTATTTGTTTCCCAAAATTGTCAACTCCTATACTATTAGGTTTCAAATCTGTATGGCTAATATAAGCTATCTTGGAGTTTTTTATTTGGTATCCTAAGTCGACCTGTCTTTTCCATTCTTTTTCAGAGTAAAATTGTACATCATTTGGACCCCAACGAACAGCGAATGCTCCCTCTTCCATAATGATATCTGGAGGGGCCGATGAATTATCTAAAACGAGCCATGCGGCGTATCCTGCTTCATCACGGCTGTTACCTCTGTTAACAAATACTAACAT
>WGBH01000480.1 GCA_015494435.1 Thiotrichaceae bacterium
AAAGAAGCCATAGTTCAAAACATGGATTACTAATCGCCAAATTAAATCCTTTAGCTTTACATTCTTTTTCAATAGCTCTTAATGTGTTTTTATCCCAATTATCTCTGTCAATTACTAACCATAACTCATTGGGTGATGCAGCATATTCGTTTTTGTATTTATTAAGTCTCTTTAATACTTTATCAGGGGATGAATCACCTTTTTTTGTTGCCAAGATTGGCATGCGTATGTTTTTTCGGCGAAAGGCACCAATAAAATATATTTTCTCTGTAACCTCACCTTCAGTTGCTATAACATATAGAGGCATTGCGCTCCAGTATGTTTTTTGGCGTACTAGTGGCTTATTTTTTCGACCCATAAGCTTATCTGTTTAGGCGCTTAAAATCGCCAACAAAAGGTATTGCGCCATAACGTCCCAGCAAATAATCCTTACGGATATCTTTATCATAGCGGGGCTGGAAATTATTTAATGAATATAGTTTTGATTCACCTGATTCTTGTTTTTGAATAAACCATATCTCATCTCTTCGAATCAAGGAGACGTCAAGTAATGATGTTTCATGTGTGGTTACAATCAATTGAGACTTGGCATTTTTTTCTGACTCTAAATGTTCTCGCACTAATAGTCTTGTAAGATGCGGATGTAAGCTTCTATCAATCTCATCAATAACGTAAACACTCGCTTCTTTTGAGTGTGCCATTTCATAAAGAGCAGGTGCTAACTCTATTAGTCTTCTTGTACCATCAGACTCTTCTTCTAAATCAAAAGGAATATCTATATTTTCTTTAATGCATTTATGTGTAGTCGATAATTTAAAAGCTTTCAGCTTACCGTCTATCTTTCTCAATACAATTCTTTTACCTTTAACTGGGTCGGTAATAAGTGCTGCTTCATCACCTTCTAAATCTTCTTCAATTTTTTCAATCAAGATACCAGGCAAACCACTTATTTCATTTAATGATATTTCTTCAGTAGTTATACCATTAATACCTGTATCAGCAACATCAAGTACCTTTGTAAGATAATCTTTAAATGTAGAATCTTCACTAATTTTGAATTCAATACCATTAATTTGTGAGCTAGGAGAAATCACTTTAAGGGTATCAGAGAACCAATTGTATATAGCATCAAATTTTTTAAAATTTCGGTCAACACTCTCTGTTAAAAATAGCTGATTGTTCCTGGTTCCTTTAGCGACAAAATTTAAAAATAAAAAATCTTCTTCAGATAGTGCCTTTAGGCTCTCACCAAAATTGTATTCGTCTTCAGCCCCCACATGCTTTCTTTCAAAGACAAGTTCCTCCTTATCAGAAATGATTTTATACAACCATTCCTCATGAATATGAGAGTTAAATAATTCAAACCCATATGCATACATTAAGTTCTCACACTGTATCTCAAATTCAAAGCGTGATGGTATTGCGTCTGATTTACCAATCAATTTAAAATGGGGTAAATTAAGTGATTTGTTGGGTTGACGACCTTTAAGGATTAATGCTTTGGCATATGCAATTGCTTTTACAAGATTGCTTTTTCCAGAGGCATTTGAGCCATAAATCACAGCACCTCTTAATAGATTTGTTTGACTTGTGGCTACGGGTCTATAAACCTGATCTTTATGAGATCGCTCTCTAGAAGGTATCATGCTTAATTCAACCTCTTCTTTGAAAGAGCAAAAGTTAGATACTGAAAACCGAATAAGCATATTAATTTCTTTGCGCTGAAGACTTTAAGAGATAATTTCTCCTAATATTAACACGAACTAATGAAAAATCACGTTTTTTGGCACTATGAAGAGAATATTTCTCAATAAACCCTAACAATCGCATTAACATTGACCATAAATACGCCGTTTCGCTTCGCTACTCTCTGCATTTATGGCAAGTTATGCAGGCGTTATTTTTACAGTGATTGTGGATTAAATATCACTCGTCGTTGGATTTATTAAGCGCATCCAGCGCCTCCTGAATCGCTTCGAGAATAAGTCTGTCGCCTTCGCGCTCATCGCTTTCCGGTATATCCCATTCCATCATGCGGCGGTATTTATCGACCAGTGATGCGACATCTTTGACCAGTTCTTTATGGTGGCGTTGTAGTTCTATTTTTTGTGACTCTGACATTTGTTTTTTCCTGTTTAAATTTCTTTGGCGCTCCAGCCGATGACGATGAGTGAGATGCCATCAAAGATCAGGCTTATGGCAACGAACAGGCCGACCAGCCAGAGCGAGGATTGTGGCCAGCCGACCAGGAATACGATGGACAGCAGTACTGACATGATACCGTTGATAAACATCCAGGCCCATCCCTTTGCCGGGTAGTGTGCCTGCGCGATGGAGAAGCTGCTGAAGGCATCCATCATCAGATAGAAAGACAGGAATAATCCCAGTGCAGCGATGCTTTGTTCCGGGCTGTACAGCATCATGCCGCTAACGATGAGCAGTACAATTGGTTTGAGCCAGTCGATAACAGAGTGGCGGGCATATTGAAACGTATGTGTCGCCCAGAAGATGCCGCCGACCATCATGAAAAATGCGATGAACACATTGGCTTCCAGCGCCATCAGTTCGGGCAGGACGGCACCGGTGGTGCCGACGATCAAAAGCAGAAAGCCGGTGACGATGGAATACTTTCCAAATTTTTTCAGTATGGTGGTATTTTCGGTAAATAGTGTCATGTTTTTTCTCGGTTAAATTATTTAAAAAAATATTTTTTCTATGAAGGCTTAATCATTTTCCATCGCCGCCTGATATTCTCCCAGCATCGCCAGATGATTCATGCTTGCGCGTTTGAGTAAGGCCGCCTGTGCAGCGGCGACATTTTCTGTTTTGCCTGACCAGGCGTGCAGTGCGGTTTGTTGTAGAGCGCGGCCATAGGA
>WGBH01000481.1 GCA_015494435.1 Thiotrichaceae bacterium
AACCATCCTCTCGTTGCCCTGTAATATGCAAGAACAGATTGAGTTTTGCAGGAGCGAGTAAATTCATCATAAACTATTTAGTTTGCCATTTTTTTGCAACCATATTGACATAAACCGCATTTTTCTTACGTGTTAAAATAATTTTTCTAGGCAGGGAATTATAAGCGTTGCCCTTATAGCTTTTATATTTAATCATCCAGTTTGCTTGTGTCATTTTTTTCGGACGACCCATTGCATCGAGAACCACGGTTGCTTTTGGGTATTGTGGGGCGCTAATACCGCGCGCCCAATAGATTAGCCCTTCAAGCGGGAGTTCAATACCTGATTGTTTTTTCAACAGTCTTTCCGCATTCGTATCTTGATAAATTTTGCCATCAGAGGCTTTTAGAGTCACTTTATTATTTTTTTGTGTTAGTAAAGCAACGGTTGCCCCTGTGAAGGGGTTTTTAATATTGATAACAGAATAATTGATTCCTTTTTGTAACCAATCAACACCAAAGTTCCAATTATCTACTTTATAGCGCATGGCAACTTTACCATTCATTGTCCAAGCTGCCATTTTTGAAAACTGTTGCTGGCGTTTTTTCCATAATGCTTTTTTGCCTGACACAGTAAGCGTAGATTTTGGTTTCTCCATCACCATTGGTCTAACGCTTGATTGTTGGGTTGTACAACCTTCCAATAAAAATAGGATAAAAAATAGTATTACCCCAATTTTATCTCTGTGATCAAGCTTTTTTTTGATTGCAATATTCATTTATCAACCTTTTAATCATTTGAACTAAACCTGCATTAGTCTCATGGATGAGGCAAGTTCGTCAAGAGTTTTGATTATAGTCAATCACTTTTTGCTTTACTCGTTTTAGTTGATTATCATTGGGAAATTGTTCAATCATTTCTTCAAAAATACCTAATGCTTCCTCTTTGTTTCCTTTTTTTGAGAGGACTTCAATGAGGTGACTAGCAATTTCTGGGTTATTGTTTTCTTGATAAGCTTTGCGTAATTGTTGTTCTGCTTTCTCTAATTTGCCTTGTTTGAAGTACAGCCATCCTAGACTATCAATGATCATGACATCATTAGGTCGCAATGATAATGCGTTATTAATTAACACTTGGGCTTCATTTAATCTATCGGTGTAATTTGCAAGCATATAACCTAAAGCATTTAAGGTGTTGATATCATTTTTTCGTTGACTTAGAACAAAACGAAAATCAAGCTCTGCCTTTGCTATTTGTTTTAGTTCTTGCAATGCAATGGCTCGACTATAACGTATATCAATATTATTCGGTGTTAAGGCATCTGCTTCATTAAACAGGTCTAAGGCATCTTTATATTCTTGCCTTTCGAGTAAAATAATAGCTTCAATATTTAAAAATTTTGCCTTTATTTTTGCAATTTTGGCATTTGAAATTTTTTGATGTAGCCACTCTCGTGCTATATCTAAACCGTGTTGTTGTATCAAAAGCTGTGGAATTCTACTTTGAGCACTCTGGTATAATTCACCGTCTCGCACTTGCTCATACTCACTTAATGCAGAGTCTAATTCATGCCGTGATTCATATATTTCTGCTTTAAAATGATGCGCTACACTTTTATAGCGAATGGATTTTAACAAGTCTGGGATATGTTTTTCTGCCTGAGAATATTCTTTTAAATCAATATATAAGGCGACAAGTGCTTTATTGATATCTGTATTATGAGGGTATTTTTTTCTTAAACGTAATAGCACCTCTGCGGCATCTTCATTGCGTTTGTCCATAATCAATAAACGTATATACTCTAATAAAGCGATATCAGTGGTTGATTGGGATTTCATCAGCGGTGATAACACCTGCATTGCTTCTGATCTACGTTCTAATTTATATAAAATCTTGCTTTGTAATAATAAGGTCTGCTCTTTTGACTCCCCTGTCAATTGGGTTGAAAGAGGCTCTATAATGCTTAAAGCTTCTTCGTAATGATGCGCTTTAAAAGCAAGCGATGCTAAAATCAGTTGTACTTTATGTGATTTGGGTTCAAATGTACGATAATGCTGATACATTTGATAAAGCATCTCACTTTGTCTTTCAGAGGCTAGCATAGCGCCTATAATTTCGATGCCATCTTTGCCTTGCTGATCCAGTTCAAGTTGCACTTTATGTAGTTGTTCTGCTGACTTTTTAGGGTGTTTTTGACGTAATAATAATAAAGCAAGGTACTGACGTGCTTCGAGCGATTTAGGTGCTAGCTCCAACCATCGTTGTGCAACTTTAACTGCCTTTTTATTCTGTCCAGAACGAGAAGCAATTTGAGTTGCGCGTTTGGCAATTTCAGGGTCGTTACTTTCCATGGCAACTTTTAAGTAATACTCTAAAGAGTGCTTATCATCTCCTATCCCCCCATAGAGTTCCCCTACCATGACATGATAAAACTGCTCGCTAACAGAATCATTCAATCTTGCAGTTGTTTGATTTAAAGATAAAGAACCATGATTTGAACATGAAGTTCCCATCATGAGAATAAGGGCTGATAATAAGACGCGGGGGGATTTTTTGTAGTTCATAACATTCTTTGTATTAACTTAGGAGTCTTAAGGACTAAAAGGACAGACAATCTTCTTATTATTTTCATTGAAGTGGGGAAAGAGATTGTCTTCGACACTGAAATTCTCTCTAAAATGAACGAGTTCAAGAGATAAGGATAGTGCAGTTTAACAAAACAGTCTAATTTACCGTTAATTGGTCGATGAACGTTCAATTATCCCTTTGATCCTGTAAAATAGACCTCAAGCAGTTTTAAGTAAGATGGGTAGATTTATTGCTTGGATGTTCCTTGTAACTCGTTTAAGCCATCTTGGGCTATTTCACGAACATCCGTATTTTGATCCTTTAAACATGCTTCTAAAACAGGGCGAATAGAGGCATCTTTACTTAGCCCTAAATAATGACAAGCATCGGAACGAATCAAAGCATTCGGATGTTGTGTTAATGCGCTTAATTGGGGAATAACCGACTTCAGTAATTCGCTTGTTTCAAAATCTTCCATCACGACACCAATACCAATCCGTGTGCTAAGCACTGTCCCTTCATCTCCAAGTAACTCTAAGAGAGCATTTATTTTCTTGGGATCTTGTAAAATTTGCTTAGTGACTTTGCTTGCCTGACCATCGGATAATAAAAAATCAAAATCTGCGGTAAGGCTTTGTGTTTCTTTAGTCCAAACGATATTTTGCTTAATGGTTTCTAAGGTTTGCAAACCTTGCAGTTTTCGATTGCCAATTTTTATCCAAGGGACGGATCGTATATCGTATTTTTTTGCGGCCAGCGGTTGTTGTTCAATATTAATAATGGTTAGCTGGGCAATTTCTCCTGATTTTACCAAGTTGCTTAAATGATTTAGTACGCTAGGGCAATGCGGACAGTGAGTACTGATAATCAGTAATACATCAATAAAGGGGCTATCAGGATTTGTCATGATAAATGGGGGTAATATTCAGAAAGTGTCATTTGAGCAGGTATTTTATTACGATTCCAGTTTTTTATTGCCCAATCCCATAAATCCTCAAGACTTGAAAAATGGTCGAGTGAGGGGGGGTGTTGACCCAAAAAATTTAATGCCTGTAAAATGGTTTGGCGTTTATGGTGCGTAGTAATCTCAGGGGAATGATTTTGCTTACTCAGCTTTTTCCCATTCTCCGTCGTTGCTATAGGGAAATGTAAATAAGTGGGGTGGTGATAGCCTAAACATTGTTGCAAATAGAGTTGACGCGGTGTGTTGTCCAATAGATCCGATCCACGTACTACTTCACTAATTTTTTGGTATTCATCATCAACAACCACCGCTAATTGATAAGAAAACATCTTATCACTGCGTTTGAGAATAAAATCACCAACCTCTGTTTCAAGATCCTGACAATAAGATCCTTGTAGGGCATCATTAAAATAAATAGTTTTATTATTGGTACGCAAACGGATCGCAAACTGTGCTGCATTTGGATTACTGATCTGTTCACGACAAAAACCAGTATAAATATAACCGTAAGTGCTAGCGGGGGATTTTTGTTGCAAAAATTTACGTGTACAAGTACAGGGGTAGGTTAATGTATTTAAAGAGTCAAGTGCGTGTTGATAAGCTTCTGTCCGTTGACTTTGATATAAAATTTTGCCATCCCATTGATAGCCATAATTCTCTAAAGTACTAATAATACTATCAATACTATTTTTTTTGATGCGAAATTTATCCACATCTTCAATCCTAAGCAACCATTGTCCTTGAACTGATTTTGCACAAAGATAACTTGCAGTTGCCGCTATCAATGATCCAAAATGGAGTGGACCAGAAGGTGATGGAGCAAAACGACCAATGTATTGCATAGTTCTTATTATTATTCTTTGCAAGCCTCAAGAAAGTCTTTCTAAATAAGCCCAGTAGATACTAGTAAGTTATATACTAGGCTTATTGCTTAGTTTAAGCTAACTGACGTTCTTTAATTTCTTCTGTGGTTTTACAATCAATACAAAGTTCTGCCGTAGGTCGTACTTGAAGACGACCTAAGCCGATTTCTATACCACAAGCATCACAAAAACCATAATCATCTGCATCGACACGGGCGATGGTTTTGGTAATTTTATTGATCAATTTACGCTCTCTATCTCGGGTGCGTAACTCAAGTGCAAACTCCTCTTCCTGTGTTGCTCTATCTGCAGGGTCAGAAAAATTCGTTGCTTCTTTTTTCATATGATCAACGGTACGATTAGCACCTTTTTGAAGGTCTTTTCGCCATGCTATCAAAATGGCGCGAAAATGAGCGAGTTGCTTGTCATTCATATATTCTTCGCCTTTTTTTTCGACATATGGCTCAATTCCATCGACGGGTAGTGCTAATCTATGATTAATTTGAGTTACGGTTGCTGTTGCAGTATTCATAAGTTGTTCTCCCAATTGGGGGTGGAAAGGAGATGGCTTATCTTCTTTCCTTGAAAATAGCCCATTTTTGTCAGCATAACTTGACAAAAACTGGCGTTGATTGTAGCTATTTTTTTTATTGTGTAAAGTATAAACATCATAAAGCTACCATATTGGTTAATAAATATACATTATTAGGTTGTTTTATTGGTTTTTTATTGTTTTTCTTATAGCTGTCCTCGTTTCTTTGTTAAAAATAATGAGCATTACACCTGAACAAATAAAATGGGTGAGTTTGGTTTGTCCTCAATATGGAGGCACAATAGGTATTTTAAATTTGAAACACATTACCATTTTTAAACTTTGTAAAATTGACATAGCTATATGTGTTTTTTAACTGATTTAAGTTTCATTAAGTTTCATTAAGTTTCCTTGAAATTGCACATAGCCTAGTAC
>WGBH01000482.1 GCA_015494435.1 Thiotrichaceae bacterium
GCAACGAGTGATAAAAGAAATTAAACACGATATGCAACAAAGCTACCCCATGGGACGTTTGGTGCAGGGTGATGTGGGTTCAGGAAAAACCTTAGTTGCCGCTGCCGCTGCATTAACCGCAATAGAAGCAGGCTATCAAGTGGCTTTAATGGTTCCCACTGAAATTTTAGCTGAGCAACATTTCAAAAGTTTTAGCCAATGGTTTGAACCACTTGGTCTACGTATAAGCTTACTTTCTGGACGACAAAAAGTGGCACAACGACGAGATCATCTTGAAAATATAGCCTTAGGACTCTCTAAACTAGTAATCGGTACACACGCCCTATTCCAAGATGCGGTTAAATTTCAAAAATTAGGATTATTAATTATTGATGAGCAACACCGTTTTGGTGTGCATCAACGTCTTGCCTTGCGTGAAAAAGGTAAACAAGGGGATCAGTATCCACATCAATTAGTGATGACCGCTACCCCTATTCCACGTACTCTTGCCATGACCGCTTATGCCGATATGGAGTATTCTGTTATTGATGAGCTACCTCCGGGACGTAAAGCCATTAATACCGTGGTACTCCCTAATACACGTCGAAATGATATTATTGCGCGTATTCATAATGTTTGTCAGCAAGGTGTACAAGCCTATTGGGTTTGCCCCTTAATCGAAGAATCAGAGGTATTACAATGTCAAAATGCGGAAAAGACCCTGCAATTATTACAAAATAATCTTCCAGAATTACAAATTGGCTTGGTACATGGACGCATGTCAGCGGTAGAAAAAGAGGAGGCAATGCACGCCTTCAAATCAGGACAAACACATTTACTCGTTGCCACCACTGTGATTGAAGTCGGCGTTGATGTTCCTAATGCCTCATTGATGATTATTGAAAATGCAGAACGCCTTGGTTTAGCACAGCTACATCAGTTACGCGGTCGTGTCGGACGGGGAACTACTGCCAGCCATTGTCTACTGATGTACCAATCACCCTTATCTGAAATTGCCTATAAACGACTAGAGGCTTTACGCAATAGCAATGATGGCTTTGAAATTGCACAGATTGATTTACAAATTCGAGGGCCAGGAGATGTCTTTGGTACTCGACAAACGGGCGCATTACAGTTTCGTATTGCTGATTTATTACGTGACCAAGCATTACTTCCTGATATTCAAGTTGCGGCTGAAATAATCATCGAGAAATACCCCGAATGCATTCAACCTTTGATTGAACGCTGGATAAAAACAGATGAAGACTATATTCATGCTTAGCCAATTTATTCCTCTTCTCGAAAAACCACCCAAGTCGTTGCAATATATTTAGCCCCCTCCCCTACCATCATTGCACGGTGTTCATGCGTCCAAAAAGGAGGGAATAAAACCAAAGTACCTTTAGTGGGCGTAATTTTGATATTTTGATGCAAAAATTCAGTCTCCCCGCCTTTTTCTTGCATATCATTAAGATACCACAGCGCAACTAATTGTCGCATGGCTAGACCAGGGCTATCACTATCGACATGCCAATGATAATACTCACCGGGTTGATAGCGTTGCAGATTATAGCCTTTGTCACCAAAACGTTGCATCATAGAAAAATAAGGATAAGCCGTAGCAAATTCCTTTAATGCCAAAGTGAGTGAGCGGTACAAATTATTATTGACATCATTCCAATGCTCTTTGCCTGTAATTGCAATATCGGTGGTTTTTTTCAAAGACTGATTCTCCCCCATTTTAGAGCCAACCATCCCTTTGTATTGATCCTTATCATTAGCTTCGAAACGCGCCACCATGTCATCACACAAAAAATCAGGCAGTGCATTTTTATATTCAAAAATAAAACTCCCTTTTTTTATTTCTCTGATATTTTTCATCTTTTTAACATCCGTTGTCATAATAGATTCTTCTCTACCAACTGCTCAATATCATTGGCAGCCCTATCTTCTTGCTCACTGAAAAGTTGTAAACACGCCTTAGCAACGCGCTCCCAATGCTGGCGTGATATTTTAATATATTCTGCAATCGGGCTTAAATCACCGCTTTGATCCCAGACTTCATAAGCTTCCTTTAACTGTGGCGAAAGCTTTTTACGCATTGCCGTCATGCTACCAAAATAGAAATGGATTGAGGCAGGAGAGTTTCTCTCTAATAATTTATCCAGTGTCGTTAAAGCATCTGCTAAATTATCTCTAATAGCACACAACATAATTTCAGCCGTAGAACGTGGCAAGGTATTTAACATTTCATTCCACTGATCCGTAATAATAGTATTAAAACTTGCATTTTGCTCCCAACGATACATTTCACGCATTTTTAGCAGGTAAACACATCACTGCCATTGAATTAAGGATAAATGCCTTATAAATCAGTAGCATAACTTTTTTCGTCTCTTATGAAAA
>WGBH01000483.1 GCA_015494435.1 Thiotrichaceae bacterium
AATTATAATAGAAAATAGACTGAAAAAATAACAGTCGAGTAGGTAAAGGGGAATTTCACCCCTAAACCTCTCACAGAACCGTACGTGATACTCTCGCATCATACGGCTCTTCTTAACCAAGTCGCTATGGACAAAAACCCGGATATTGCCAATGTTCAAACAAATTAGGGTAGTTTTTAGCTATTCCTTGTAAATGTTTGTAAGCAAAATACCAATGTTTTCGCCTAAATCTACGATACTTATTGCGTATCCATTTAGTCAGTCGAACGTGCAACACTCTGAATAATCTTCGCATTGCAGATTTTCGGTACTTGCCGTAATAGTTCAGCCATCCGCGTATTTTAAGTCTCAATAATCCAGCTATCTTACTTATTGGGAAATGTACCCAACGATGAAATTTCATCTTTCGTAATTCGGCTGTTATTCTACTGATACTCTTTTGACTTATGGCTGGTGAAAATCCCATTCGCATCTTCCCTCGCTTTTTCTCCATTCTTGGCTTAAAGGTAAAGCCTAAAAAATCAAACTTCTGATACCTAACCTTAAAAGGTGGTTGCCGTTTTTGGTTTCTGCGACAGTAAACGATTTTAGATTTCTTTCGGTTTAATGCTAACTTACATTCTCTTAATCGTTCCTTTATCGCTTCTAATAATCGTAAGGCTTCCTTGATGTTTCTACAGTGAACTATTATATCATCTGCATAACGCTCAAAAGGATTGTCCGGATTTCTTCGGCTTATCCATTTATCAAACACTATATCCATAAAAATATTGGCTAATACAGGGCTAATTACCCCACCTTGTGGTGTGCCTTTTCCTTGTGGATGTTTGATTGTACCGTCTTGTAACTTTACAGGTGCTTGTAACCATCTCTCTACATACATTAAGATATGCTTATCTTCTGTATAGTATCGAACGGCTTTTAGCAAGAGTTCGTGGTCGATATTGTCGAAAAAGCCTTTTATATCCAAATCAATAACCCAACTGTATTTCATACAATTGATACGGCATTGTTCTATAGCTTGATGTGCCGACTTATTAGGTCGATAACCAAAGCTATTATCACTAAAATGCTTTTCAACTTTACTTTCCAGCTCCGTTGCTATCACCTGTTGTGCTACTCTATCTACGACAGTAGGTATGCCCAAAGGTCGCATTTCGCCATTACCTTTAGGAATTAGTACTTGGCGTACAGGTTTGGGAAAATAGCTTCCACTTGCCATTCTATTCCATAACGGATAGAGATATTTTCGTGGTTTAGCTTTTACCTTTTCAATGGTAATACCATCTACTCCCGCACTGCCTCCATTGGCTTTTACTCGCGTAAATGCCTCGTTTACTTGCAACTTTGTTATCGGTTGCGACTTGTGTTCTTCATTAAAAATCATCCTTAATTTAATTTTAAGTTGTTATACAATAAATGAACTTGTTAAGTGAAGCCCTTCGCTCGTAAGGTCGTTACTCCTACTCTCTTGGGTATGTTCGCTACTACGACTTCATCCGCCCCAAAATAAATCATCGCTACTTTCCTGCTCTTCCTGATAGGATTTTTACAGTTTTTGCTTTTCATATTTACTCTGGTCTCCTGTTCCATTATTGAGCCTAGATATAGGTCTTGCCCTCTTAATACCGTATGCCGTTTAGCCAGTTAACAGGTCATCCGCTAAACTTTGTCTCGCAGGGTCGCTCTCCCCTTTGATTTTGACATAGTAAATGTTATTTTCGATACGTCGTCGATGGGTTCACTTTCGTTCAACTCCTATATCCACACCATACAGCTAATAAGCATCCCGATAGCTATCGGGATGATTTTAGTGCTTTGACCTTGTCGCTCAGTACCAATGCTCTTTACAAAAGCACCACAAGGCGGTTTAGACAATATGCCTGTACATCTTATCTGATAGTCCAATTCTTCGTCTATAAGCTGTCTGTGAGACCTCTAAAGTGACATTCTAAATGTGTTTAGCTCGTTTCTTGCTTACTTCCAAAGCCTATCATCTCAATAATAGTTTTGTTTCCTTTTCAAAGAACTTACTATCTTTGTACCCTGTGGAAACGCAGGACACACGGCCATTAAAAATACCGCTATTGCTCAAAAAACAACAAAACAAGCTGTCTATATTTACAACAATTTAAGAACGCACAGTAGCCTGGATTTAAGAAAACCAGCCGAAGTTCATTTAAATCCCAATATCAAATATAAATCCTATAGAAAAAATATTGTAAATTTAACCGAACTAACAATTTAAAAACAAACCTAGTTCAAATTATTTTTTTGCCTTCTAAACGGCTAAAAAAAATATTTTGAACGATGAAAATTAACAAAAAAAGGTCAACCTATATC
>WGBH01000484.1 GCA_015494435.1 Thiotrichaceae bacterium
CTTTAGGACTTACTGGCATAAAACAGTGATGAAAAAGAATATAATTTTAGTTGGTTTAATGGGAGCGGGAAAGTCTACCGTTGGACGGCATTTAGCGAAGCGTTTGCAGATGGATTTTTATGACTCTGATGCGGTTATAGAGCAGCGCAATGGGGTTAGTATTGCGACTATTTTTGAGATTGAAGGCGAGAAAGGTTTTCGTACTAGAGAAGAGCAGATAATCAAAGAGCTATGTGGCAAGAATAATATAATCCTCGCTACAGGGGGTGGCAGTGTTCTGAGTGAAAAAAATCGTATGGTGATTCAAGCAGCAGGTCATGTGATTTATTTATGCACTAGTGCAGAGCTACTCTATGGGCGTATTCGACATGATAAATCACGCCCACTGATGCAGACAAAGAATCCTTTGCAAACACTTAGAAATTTACTAAAAAAAAGAGAGGCTTATTATTTGGAAGTCGCCGATAGCGTGATTAAAACAGGACAGCAAAGAATTAATGTAGTGATTAATCGGATATTAAGATGTCTCTAAAGGGACAAGGATTTAGTAAAATGCAAACATTAAATGTTGATTTAGGGGATCGTAGTTATCCAATTTATATCGGCTCTGGCTTATTGCAACAAAAGGAGTTAATTCAACCTCATATTCAAGGTAAAACAACGGCTATTGTTTCTAATGAAACCATTGCACCTCTTTATTTGGAAATATTACATCAAATTATTGCGTCTGATGAGAATACCGATATTATTTTGCCTGATGGTGAAAAATACAAAACATTGGAAATAGAGCAACAAATTTTTACTAAAATGCTCAGTGCTCGTTGTGATCGAAAAACTACCTTGCTGGCACTTGGCGGGGGAGTTGTCGGTGATATGACAGGTTTTGCAGCAGCCTGCTATCAACGTGGTGTTGATTTTATCCAAGTGCCAACTACCTTATTGGCAATGGTTGATTCCTCAGTTGGGGGTAAAACAGGAGTTAATCATCCCTTGGGTAAAAATATGATCGGCGCATTTCATCAGCCTCAGTGTGTGTTAGTGGATATTGATACCTTGAATACCTTAGATGATAAACAGCTTAGTGCTGGTTTAGCGGAGGTGATCAAATATGGCTTTATTAATGACCCTGAATTTCTTGACTGGTTAGATAGCCATATGGAAAAGTTGCTACAACGTGATAAAGAAGCACTTAGCTATGCTATTTATCGTTCTTGCCAACATAAAGCCGCGATAGTAGCAGCCGATGAACGCGAAGCAGGACAACGCGCCTTGTTAAACTTAGGTCATACGTTTGGTCATGCGATAGAAACAGGGATGGGCTATGGAAAGTGGTTGCATGGCGAAGCGATTGCAGTTGGTATGGTAATGGCAGCGGAGTTATCACAAAAAATGGGCTGGATAGGATTAAATGATGTACAAAAGGTTAAGAATTTGCTGATAAAAGCCAATTTACCTATTGCAGCACCAAAAGAAATATCCGCTGATCAATTTTCACAATTAATGTCGATTGATAAAAAAATGCAAGACGGCGTTTTAAATTTAGTCTTAATGACTGCTTACGGTGAGTCGATTGTTACTAGTGACTTTGATCAGGAAAAATTGAAAGCGGTATTAAAACAATAATAGATGAGGAATGTTCAATGAGTTTGGAATTAGGTGTCAATATTGACCATATTGCAACACTTCGTCAGGCACGCGGTACAAGTTACCCTGATTTATTGCAAGCGATGGCATTGGTAGAGGAAGCAGGTGCGGATGCGATTACAATTCATTTGCGTGAAGATCGTCGCCATATTCAAGATGCTGATGTGTATGCTATTCGCAAGCATTGTCAACGACGTTTAAATTTAGAGCTAGCAGCAACCGATGAGATGGTGAGTATTGCCCGTGATGTTTTGCCAAATGATGCTTGTATTGTGCCTGAAAAACGTGAAGAATTGACCACGGAAGGCGGGTTGGATGTGATCGGTTTGTTTGAGCGTGTAAAAACATCGACGATGCGTTTAAATCAAGCGGATATCCGTGTTTCTTTATTTATAGAGCCTGATATTGAACAGATTAAACGTGTACCTGATATTGGCGCACCCGTGATTGAGTTACACACAGGAACCTATGCCAATGCAGTAGGCGATGCTAAAAAACGTGAGTTTGAGCGTCTTGTTAAAGCCTCTGAGGTAGCGGATGAGCTTGGCATTCAAGTCAATGCAGGGCATGGTTTGGATTATGAAAATACTCAGATGATTGCGGCTATTCCACAGATAAGAGAGTTAAATATTGGGCATTCAATGGTTGCAAGAGCCGTGTTTGTGGGTATCAAACAAGCAACGGTTGAGATGCTTGCATTATTGCAAACTGCACGCCTAGCACGACTATGATTAAAGGGATAGGGACAGATATTGTCAGTATAGACCGTATTGAGCAGGCTTTAGCGCGTCATCCTAAAACATTTACACGTCGAGTCTTGCATCCGAATGAGCAAAAAATATTTGCCAATCATCAACAGCCCTGTGCTTATCTTGCCAAGCGTTTTGCCGCAAAAGAAGCCTTATCGAAAGCCTTAGGGACAGGCATTGCCAAGGGGGTTAGTTTTCAGGAAATAGAAGTCAGAAATGATGCCATGGGGAGACCCTTATTAGAATTACATCAACACACAAAAGCAATTGCAGAGAGTATGGGCGTAGTCAGTAGTTATTTAACATTGGCAGATGAAAAACGCTATGCGATTGCTTATGTTGTATTAGAAGGTGAAGCTTAAATGACACAATACAAAACCATTGAAGCCTTAATTGGCAATACTCCATTAGTGCGTTTGCAACGCTTAGGTGGGAAAA
>WGBH01000485.1 GCA_015494435.1 Thiotrichaceae bacterium
AGCCTAACCGCTGAGAGCGGATTGAAACATAGACTTACAATATTTATTGATCATTAAGAGCGCGTATCTCTCAGCCTAACCGCTGAGAGCGGATTGAAACATGACCTCGATTATCTTTTTGTGAGTTTCTCCGGTATCTCTCAGCCTAACCGCTGAGAGCGGATTGAAACTGTAGTTAAAAGCTTAAATGAAGCAATACAACCTGTATCTCTCAGCCTAACCGCTGAGAGCGGATTGAAACTTGTCAAATCTATATTAATCCTGAAGCTCGAACGTATCTCTCAGCCTAACCGCTGAGAGCGGATTGAAACTCTTAACCTTATCCCATGCCTCCCACCATTAACGTATCTCTCAGCCTAACCGCTGAGAGCGGATTGAAACCCATTGCTCATAGTCTCTTAACGGGAAGCCGTCAGTATCTCTCAGCCTAACCGCTGAGAGCGGATTGAAACAGACAAATAAAATGAAGCCCCGACGATGTTATCATGTATCTCTCAGCCTAATTCGCTGGACGGGTTTTGTAAACCCGTCCACACGTTTAGCTTAAACGCAATAAAGCCTCACAGCTTCCTGTAAGGCTTCTTTAAAACGTTCCGACGGGGTAACAAACCCCGTCGGGCTAATTTGCTAATTTTCAATCAAATGGCTTACTACCACTGTTTACTCTAAATTAGAGCGAGAACTGCTGACAAATCACAATTGCCAAACACCTCTTATCATTATTTTATTGCCAGTTATTTGATCTGTATCGTATGCTTGTAAGCCGTCTTTTATAATTAAAATAAGGTCTTCTAGCAATGTTTAAAATCACTTCTTTTATTGTTTTTCTTAGTTTAAGTTTACTTTCTCCTCGTCTTTTTGCTTTTGGGTTAAAGCCTTTATTTGCTTCTTTAGCTCCCGCTGGTGCTGGGGCTGAGCAGGTGTTTCGCGTTACTAATACAGGTGATGCGCCTATTGCTGTACAGTTTAGGGTGACAACGAGAGAGCAAGCTATTGATGGAACAGAGTCTCAAAAAGCTGCTGATGATTCTTTTATGGTTTATCCGCCTCAGGCAGTGATTGCACCTAATAAAACACAAAAGGTTCGGGTGCAATGGTTGGGGGAACAAAATCCTAGTAAAGAGTTGGCCTATCGTTTTGTGGCTGAGCAGGTGCCTGTGAATTTAAGTAAAGGAGAAAGTACAGGCGTTCAAATGGTAATGACCGTGGTTGGGTCAATTTATATCTCCCCCAAAGGAACAACACCGAAGCTTGTCGTTAGTAATCTGCACCGTTCAGGCAATAAATTGGCATTTTCTGTGAAAAATTCAGGAACAAAGCACGCTTTATTGGATAATCTAAAAATTAATCTTTCCCATCAACAACAAACATTGCAATTAAGTGGTGCTCAAGTGGCGGAGGTTGAGGGAAAAAATATTCTTGCAGGCGCACAGCGTAATTTTTCTATTGCTTATCCTGCTAATATGAATATTAATAAAAATTGGTCTGCACAGTTGAGTTTTAACTAAAAAAGTACTCCTTGCTTGGGGAGGCAAGGGGCATTTCTCATCATTTAAAGGCAGGCGTTCAAGCTTTAGCTTGTGTGAATCACACAAACTCGCGTTGAAACTCCTGAGGAGGTTACAGACAAGGAGGTCAATGCTATTCTGTCAATTATAAAAATAATAAACTTACCGTTTGCTATGAATCCCTTAATTAAATTATTCTTATTTTGTATCGCCTTATTACCTATGGCTTATCTTTGGGCGGATACTGAGAAAGAGAAAACGCAGACAGTAGATCTACAAGCCTTTTATGCAAAAGCTTTTGGAACCAAGCGACAACTGCCTTCACAGTTATCGGTCACTTTACAGTTGGGTAATCGGGAAGTTGCTCAATTAAAAATTTATAGTGATGATAGAAAGAAAATCACTCATATAGAAACCCAGCCTTTTTTGACCGTTTTAAAGGCAACCCTAAAACCACGCTATTTAAAACCACTGCTTGCATCTCTTAGTGATCAACGACGTACTTCTTTTATTGCTTTAAAAAAAGCAGGCATAACATCTCATTTTGATCAAGCGAATCTTAGTTTGCAGTTGAAAATCCCACTAAAAATGCGTCTTCCTATCCCTTTGACATTGGGAAGGAAACGCAAGGAGAAACAGTATCCCGCAGATAATGAGTTAGCTCAGGTTGCAACAGTGAGTGCCTATACTAATTTTGATGCAAAAATGGATTACAATCACTCCTCTTATGAGAGTAAGCAACGATTGCAAGCAAATTCCGTTCTCAATATAAAAGGGGCTGTGCTAGAAAACCGTGCTACATGGCGCAATGATCGAGAGCAACAATGGTCGCGGGATTCGACACGACTGGTTGTCGATGACCCTGAAAACTTGCATCGCTATACCTTGGGCGATATAAATACCGAGTACCGTAATTATCAGCAGGGGATTCCAATGGCTGGTTTGCGGATTGAAAAAATGAACGCACTTAACCCCTATTTAAAAACAAAATCCGCCTCAGCGTATTTATTTACTTTAGAACAAGACAGTGAGGTGAGAATTTATATTAATGGCTTTTTAAAAGATAAAAAAAAGCTAGATGCGGGTGAGTATTCCTTAACGGATCTGCATTTGGCATCGGGTATGAATAAAATTCGTTTAGAAATAACCGATAAGACGGGGAAAACAAGTGAAAAATCGTTTTCTTTATTGAAAGATCAGAATTTATTAAAACAAGGCACATCCGCTTATGCACTAGAGGTTGGTGTACCTTCTTATCGTTCAGCAGAGCGGTATCACTATGATCGTTCTGCAATATTAGTCAGTGGGCATTATAAAACAGGTTTAAATGATCATGTCACTGCAGAAACAAGTTTTCTAACTGATGGTAAAAATATTCAAGTGGGGGGGAATGCCTTAATCCCAACACCAATAGGTCGTATCAGTGGGCGAGTCAGTCAGCTTAAAACAAGCACCAATAAGCAAGCTTATGCCGCAGGTTTTGATTATAAATACAGCCCTCCTGCACAGAAAAAAGAGGCGATACAGTTTTCAGCCTCAGGGGATTATTTTGATAAAGAGTTTACTGCATTGAGTTATTCCTTAGATCAACAACAACTGCATTCGACTGATCAGGCACATATTGAAAGTCGAATTTCTGCCAATATTGGTAAAAAAATAGCAAAAAACCTACATGCCAATCTAAATATTCAGCGTGAAACCTCTTATCAACAAAACGAGGCTATTTATTCTGCTAATATTGGTTTAAATAAAACCTTTAAAAAAGGCGGTTCTCTTTCTGCGCAACTACGTTATCAAAATAATCGGCAAAAAGATAAATCCATTAATCTCCGTTTGAATATACCATTGGCTAAAAATAATAAAAAAGATCGCCATAAAACCCTAAGCAGCAGTTACGATAGTCTCGATGATCGCTTGGTTAATAGTTTTTTTATTAGCCCTAAAAGCAATACAGGAAAAGAGAGTCTGGCAGGATCATTGAGTACCTACTCAAAAAAAGGCAGTCATACTCTCAATGCAAATGTCAGTTATCGGGGCAATATTGCTGAAATAGGATTTTCCCAAAGTGTGACTAAAACAGAGAAAAGTGCAGAAAAATACCGAGCGCGTAGCGATCTAAGAATGAAAACAGCATTATCTTTTGCTGATGGACAATTTGCGTTAAGCAAGCCGATTAACGATAGTTTTGCCATTGTAACAGGACCTAAAAATCAAGATAAAGACATTGCCGTTATCAAAGGAACCTCAGGTTTTTCACACTCAGAAGGGAAAGCATTACCTGATCATTATCAAGGCTTGATTCAAAAAAATGCAAGCCCTGCGGTCATTAATATCTCCTCCTATCATTATAATACGGTCAATATAGACAGCACCGCACTTCCCTTAGGGAGCGATATTGAAAGCACCGAGTTTGCACTTAAATCAAGCTATAAACGAGGCTATTTATTAAAAGCAGGCGGTGAACCCGGTGTCATTGTTGATGCGACTCTAGTGGATTTATCAGGAAAGCCCTTAGCCTTAAAAGGTGGCGAACTCATTGCAATGGATGCCAAAAGAAAGCCCCTCACCTTTTTTACCAATCGTACTGGACGTATTCGTTTGATTTCTGTCCCTCCTGGGAAGTATCAATTGGATTTATTTGACGACAAAAAAGAAACTAAACCCGTGCTTAATATTCCGAATAAAATTGGAAAAATACACTCCGTCGGGAAAGTTCAAATTAACATAGCAAACTAGACTAACGGTAATGACAGCACGACAATAGCAGGATATTATTCTACTCATCTGATCGCCCCCCAGCGTTCAGAGCCTATTATCTGAATTCGTATTTGTGTTTCAAATTCAGTCTCTATCTAATTATATAAAATAATAAATTAGGAAATAGTTATGAAAAAACTCCCCTTAGCCATTGCAATGGTTTCTCTCTTCGCCGCCTCTACGAGTTTTGCTGAGTTTTATAATCAAGATTTTGAAGTGTCACTCGATATACCTTCAAGCGTTGACGTTATGGCACTTCAACATGAAATGGTTAATCTCAGCATGGACGATTTAAGCAGTGCAATGAATGGCGATGGTGTATTAATTGGCTCGATGAATATTAAAACAACGGCTCAACATTGTTATGCGGAGATTGCTACTGATAATAATTTTAATTTAAAGAGTCAACAGGGAAATAACGATTTGCCCTATAGCCTAGATTATATTGCTAACAATCAAACAGGTAGTTCTACAACAACCCATTTTTCTCAAGATCAAAATGGATATGGAATGGAAAAAGCCGTTGGCTGTAATCTTGGTGATTTAAAAATGCGCCTTTCTAAAACGGAGAATGGTCTGCAAAATATGTACGGAAACTATAACGATATCATTCACGTAATGGTACGTGCAGAGTCATAGTTCACTTTTATAACATCACAAAAAAATATAGCTTGGGTTAAATTATTAAACATAATGAAACAACCCAATAGGCATTATAACACTTAAAATAATCAAAGAGAAAATAAACATGAAAAAACGTCCCTTAATCATTGCTATCGCCAGTTTATTAACTATTTCAACAAGCTTTGCTGCTGATTCAAATAACACTAGCAATTTGAATAACGCTAAAATTTTCACAAAAGATTTTGAAGTATCGGTCAAAAAAGAATCTGAAATTACCATTGATCCTCCAAAAAGAGAAGTTATTGCACTTGATATTGAGAAACTAAAAGAG
>WGBH01000486.1 GCA_015494435.1 Thiotrichaceae bacterium
TAATAGCCCCGATTGTTTTTAGAAATTGACTGAATGTTCAGTCCTTAGGAAAAAAATGATACTCCAAGTAGGAGGACACAATAAATCTAATATTTTTCTTCCTTAATATTTACCTGCATTAGGAAATTTCAAGTAATGATGTTATCCATATTACGCTGTTTTTTTGTTCTTGATTGGAGTATCTCAAGAGGTGCATAGCTATTCTATGTAACGATTGAGATGATTTAAACAGGGACAAAAGGGCAAGTAAGATGGGTAACATCATTGCTTGGAACTTTCTTGGCATGTTATTTGTTTTCATGCCACCATAAGTTTGCCTGTCGGCGGCTTTCACTATCCTGAATAAGTATTTCATTCAGCGTCTCAGGCGTACCGCTGGTCGTTTGTTCTAAAGCATACTCGATTAGCGCAGGAATATCAGTAAAGCGTAATTGTCTGTTTAAAAATGCTTCAACTGCAATTTCATTGGCAGCATTTAAAGCAATCGTTGCATAACCGCCTGCTTGATGTGCTTCATAGGCTAAGCGTAAGCAGGGGAAGCGATTGTAATCGGCTTGTTCAAAGTTGAGCTGTGCTATTTCAAATAAATCCAGCGGTGCAACACCTGATTCTATTCGCATCGGCCAGCCTAATCCATAGGCTATGGGAGTGCGCATATCGGGATTACCTAATTGTGCTAAGACGGAGCCATCGTTGTAGGCAACCATTGAGTGAATAGTGCTTTGTGGATGGATAACAACCTGAATTTGCTCAGTGGTTAATTGAAATAACCAACAGGCTTCAATGACTTCAAGTCCTTTGTTCATCATGGTAGCAGAGTCAACGGAGATTTTTTGTCCCATCACCCAATTGGGATGGGCGACTGCTTGCTCAGGGGTTATATCATGCAGTGTATCAATAGCGCGGGTTCTAAAAGGGCCGCCAGAAGCCGTAAGAAGAATTTGTGTGACACCTTGTAATCCTGAAGCTGGGAGGCACTGGAAAATGGCATTATGCTCACTATCAATAGGAAGTAGGGTGGCATTATTCTCAGACACCGTATTCATAAAAAGTTTGCCTGACATCACTAGTGATTCTTTATTGGCAAGTAATACGCGCTTACCTGCCTTGGCAGCGGCAAGATTGGGTAATAAACCTGCTGCACCGACAATGGCAGCCATGACATAATCCACTTGTGTTAGTTCTACTACGGTTTCAAGTGCCTGACTACCTGATAGCACTTCAATATCAGGTGCTTGATTTTTTAAGGCGATAGAAAGCTGTTCTGCCGCTTGCTCTTTAACCATTACAACGTATTGTGGATGGTGTTGAAGGCATTGTTGTAACATTTTATCTACATTGCTATTAGCGGTTAAAGCAATCAGATGGTAATGCTCACTCTGTCGAGCGATAACATCTAAGGTATTAACCCCAATAGTCCCTGTTGAACCGAGAATGGTAATGCCTTTGCTGTTTTGATTATTATTCATTAAACGTCAATTCCACCGATAATCAATAAACCCAAAGTAAAGATGGGTAATGCTGCTAATAAACCATCAATTCTATCTAAAATACCCCCATGCCCTGGCAATATAGTACCGCTGTCTTTTTTACCCGCTTCGCGTTTTAATAAGCTTTCATACAAATCGCCACAGATCGAAATGGCTGCAACGAGTAAGGAGAGTAGAATAAAGACAATCGCATTGCTAAAAGGAAGTTCAAAAAACCAGACCGTGAGTAATGCCCAAAATCCTGCGCCAAATAATCCACCTTTAAAACCTTGAATGGTTTTTCCTGGGCTTAATTCAGGGGCTAGCTTAGTAATTCCTATTGCTTTTCCAGCGAAATAAGCACTACTGTCAGCAGCAGCAACAAGGAAAATCAGATATAACAGCAGTAAAGGTTCATGGCTATGTAATTCAAGTAGGGAAAGCCATGCGGGAATCAAGATCAAAAAGGAGGAAAGGGGTAATAGCCATGTTTTATTTTGTAATCCCTGTTCTCTTTTATAGTGTTGCATAAGGTATAAAGCATAACTCCACCAAAGAACCCCAAGGATAATAAGCACCCAATGACTCGCTTTCCATACATAGACTGTGACAGCAACGAGTAGTAATGATAATACAAAAAAAGAACGGGAATTAGCTTGTTTAAAGCAGGTTAAATTAGCCCATTCCCAACCTGCAAGGCTAATGAAAACAATCAATGAAATAATGGCAAGCCAAATGCTAGGTAACAGTAAAACACCCAGTGAAACACTCAATGCCAGTATGACCCCTGTAATAATACGTTGTTTAAGCATTTTTTTTATCCTTAATTTGCTCACTTGTCATACCAAAGCGACGTTGACGGCTTGAAAAATCATCAATTGCAAGTTGTAATTGATCTTGATTAAAATCAGGCCAGAGTACATCGGTAAAATAAAGCTCGGTATAAGCCAGTTGCCATAATAAAAAATTACTAATACGTCTTTCACCGCCTGTTCGGATAAACAGGTCAGGGTCGGGTAGATCAGCGGTTGATACGAAAGTATTGAATCTACTTTCATTCAGTGTAACAGAATTTTCACGATTAGCCTGTTGTATCATTTTTTTTGCGGCCTGCAAGATATCCCAACGCCCACCATAATTCGCAGCAATAATAAGATGTAGTCCCTGACCAGAGGCGGTTAATGTTTCAACTTGCGCTATTCTTTGTTGAAAACTAGAAGAAAAAGCAGAACGATCACCAATAAATTCTAAACGCACCCCATTTTTAACCAGTGATTTAGCTTCTCTTTTTAATACCAGCATAAACAACTTCATTAGTCCGCTGACCTCTTCTTTAGGGCGATTCCAGTTTTCACTACTAAAGGCAAAGAGAGTTAAATGTTCAACCCCAATGCTATTGCACATTTTGATAACGTCCCTCACTGTTTCAACACCTTGATGGTGTCCAAATAAACGAGGTCTATGTTTTGCTTTTGCCCAGCGACCGTTACCATCCATTACAATGGCAATATGACGAGGGATTATCTGTTGAGTATTAATTTTTATTTTTCCCCTTTAGGTTTTGTGGTTTTTTTATATATTTTTATATTTATAATACCTTCGTTAAATCTAAACGGTAGATTAGCTGAGTGTAACACATCTATCACAATACTCTGATTTTAATGGGGGTATTAGCGTTTATTTACCCTGAAAAATCACGATTGGCGAAGGTATTAATATTTATCAAAGAGTTCTAAAAAACTTCCTAAATAATCAGACTTCCATTAGCTCGCTTTCCTTTTTATTAATCAAGACATCGACTTGCTTAACAAATTGATCAGTTAATTTTTGAATATCCGCTTGTGCTTTATGTTCTTGATCTTCTGAAATTTCTTTTTCTTTTTGTAGTGTTTTAAAGTCAGAATTTGCATCACGGCGAATATTACGAATGGCTATTTTGCCATTTTCACCCTCTTTTTTTACTACTTTTACCAAATCTTTACGACGTTGTTCCGTTAAAGGTGGCATTGGTACACGAATGACAGTGCCAGCACTCATAGGGTTTAAGCCTAAATCGGAGGTCATAATCGCTTTTTCAATCACGCTAACAAGTGGTAATTCCCATACAGAAATACTAAGGGTGCGAGCATCTTCAACTGATACATTACTGACCTGATTTAAAGGAACTTGTCCACCATAATAATCAACCATAATGTGATCTAAGATACTCGGATGTGCTCGACCTGTACGAATTTTCATTAAGTTTGCTTTTAAAGATTCAATGGTTTTTTTCATGCGTGTATCAGCGTCTTCAATTATTTCGTTAATCATATATTATACCTTTATCGTTGTACCAACAGACTCTCCCGCGATAACTGCAGCTAAAGCCCCTTTATCAAACATATTAAACACACTCAATGGCATTTTATTTTCGCGACACAATATCATTGCGGTTAAATCCATGACACCTAATTCGCGTGATATTGCCTCATCATAACTTAAATTATCGTAGCGTTTAGCATCATCGTTTTTCATTGGGTCAGAATCGTAGATGCCATCTACTTTAGTGGCTTTTAAGAGTAAATCCGCTTGTATTTCAATTGCCCTTACAGTCGCTGCAGTGTCGGTAGTAAAATAAGGATTACCTGTTCCAGCCGCAAAAATAATAATATCACCTTGGGCTAAATATTCTCTTGCCAATAGGGCGGAGTAGGGTTCACCGACTTGATCTATAGACAATGCTGACATAACACGACAGTTTATGCCTTGTTTTTTTATTGCATCTTGCATTGCTAAGGCATTGATAATCGTTGCAAGCATCCCCATTTGATCAGCACTTACGCGGTCAATCCCACTTTGTGCTAACCCTGCACCACGAAAAATATTACCACCACCAATCACTAAGGCTAATTGAATCCCTTTTTGTTGCTGTCCAATAACTTCAGAAGCCGTTTGTTTTAAAATATCAGGATCAATTCCGAAGTCGAACCGCCCCATCAGAGCCTCACCGCTTAATTTTAATAGAACACGCTGATTTTTTCTGTGCTGTGACATGGTTGAAACAATCCCTTAAATTTATAAAATCGTCTAAGTATAGGCAAAAAAAAGGAGCGTTTCCACGCTCCTTTTCAGTATTCTATTGAAACTCAATTCAAATGCGTCTTATTTTCCAATTTGTGCCATCACTTCAGCGGCAAAGTTTTCTTGTTTTTTCTCGATCCCTTCGCCCACTTCATAACGAATGAAACCTGAAACTTCAGCACCTGCCTCTTTGATCAATTGGGCAACGGTTATATCAGGTGTTTTAACGAAGTCTTGACCTAATAAAGTAATTTCGGATAAATATTTACGTAAACGACCTTCAACCATTTTCTCAATGATATTAGCAGGTTTGCCACTGCTTTCAGCCTGAGCAATTAGAATTTCTTTTTCTTTTTCAAGATTTTCAGCAGGAACATCCGCTTCAGAAACACAGATTGGACGACTTGCTGCAATATGCATTGCAATATCTTTACCTAATGTTTCATCAGCACCGGTCATTGAAACAGCAACGCCAATACGAAGACCGTGGTTATAAGAAAATATTTGCCCCTCATTAGCAGAAACTAATTCAAAACGACGTACTTGGATGTTTTCACCGATCTTAGCAACAAGATTAGCACGTACTTCTTCAACGCTTTCACCTGTATCTAATGGTAAAGCAGATAATGCAGCCACATCTGCGGGTTGATCTGTTAAAACACGTGCAGCGACTGCCTCAACAAAACGTGTAAAGTTTTCATCTTTTGCAACAAAATCCTGTCTCTTATACACATCTGA
>WGBH01000487.1 GCA_015494435.1 Thiotrichaceae bacterium
CAATATTCTTTTATATGATAAAAGAATAGCCGTCTATTAATAACTAAGAGGCAAAAAAAGAATGTCTGGTGGCTTTAATTATGAACAAAATTAATTTTATGACGTTTGTAAAACCAATTGTTTCTTTCATATTAGTACTTCTTGTATTTATGACTATGTCAATGCCTTTAGGAAGTTTACCGCCATTGGGTGATGTTATCGACCCGAGCGGCGGTATATGGGCAGCGGGAAAGGATGCCGCTATCAAAGAAAAAGTGGTTATCACAAACGAGTTCTTAAATGCGCCGGTCAAGGTCTATTATGACAATTTTGGCGTGCCACACATTTATGCAAAAACAGATCGCGATATGTATTTTGTCACTGGGTATTTGCACGCAAAAGATCGGCTTTTTCAATTAGATTTCCAACATAGATTGATGTACGGAGAACTTAGCGAAGTTATCGGTAGAGATACCTTGGAATTAGATAAAGAATTCCGATTTTTAGGAATTCCCCAGTTAGCAGAATCAACTCTGCTGTATTATAAGACATTGGCTTCAAATGGTGACATAAACGCCCAAAAAGCACTCGATGAATTGAATGCTTACACGGAAGGGATTAATGCCTATATTAGTTCAATCGGGAATGACCTCCCACTTGAAATGCGCTTGTTAAATTATCGACCACGTTTATGGAAGCCCGAATATACTATTGCCTTTACCTATTTTATGTCATGGGTGTTGACCCTCGATTATTATGATTTAGAAGTGCAACGATTAGTGGATACTGTCGGCGAACGTTATGGTATTAACACTTTATTTTCAGAGCTTTTTCCTATCGATGGCGTCCTTCAATATTATATAGTCCCGGGATATGGAAATGACACATATCCATTAAACACCACCAATGTACAGAAAGCAAAGATCCCAAAATCTTTCATACAGCAAATTAAGGAAAACAAACGCGCACGTATAGAATCAACAATGAAAAAAATCCTTGATCATGCCAAAAAACTGAATATATTATCCGGTCCAATGAAATTTGCATTTGCTGGATCTAACAACTGGGCAATAGGGAAAAACAAATCTACAACGGGTTATTCAATTCATATGAATGACATGCACCTTAGTTGGAGATTTCCAGGTATTTGGAGCGAGATTCATCAATATACAGCCGAGTCTGATCTCAATTTATTTGGATATACACTTGTGGGGGTTCCGTATGTTGTTTCGGGTCATAATCAGTATGTAGCGTGGGGACATACAAACGTTGGTCCTGATTTCGTAGACATGTATTATTACACATGGAAAGATGATACTTATCAAGAATATTGGTATAAAGATCACTATGAGGCTGTAAAGCAGCGAGTTGAAAAAATTAAGGTTCGCGGTCATGGAACAATCGAATATATTGTCAATTCCACGCGGCATGGACCATTATTTATGACTTCAGATGGAGAACCAATGGCAGTTCGTTGGGCAGCAGCTAAAAATTTAACTGTTGCATTAGCGATCCGACAATTTAATCGTGCTCGTAATTGGCAAGATTTTAAAATAGGTTTAAGCCTTTTTGACAGTCCTCCACAAAATATTGCGTACGCAGATTTTGAAGGGAATGTTGCAATTACAGCTGCTGGTCATTATCCAATACGCAGCGATGTATCAACAACTGATACCAAAATACCGCCATGGTCAGTAACATCCAAGCCACTTTGGAATTTAATTCCTGTTAATGGCTCGACAGGAAAATATGAATGGGTGGATTGGGTCGATACTTATGACGAAATGCCTCATGCTTTTAATCCAGAACAAGGTTACGTAGCTTCAGCTAATCAAAAAACCGCGGGGCCTTTATATAAGCATTTTATTGCAGCGTTTCAAGCTGATGGTTATCGTGGACGTCGAATTAATGAATTCATTCGCGCAAAATCTAAGGTCTCGGTTGAAGATATGAAAACGCTTCAGCGAGACGTCGTAGATACAGCTGCGCGAAGCTTTGTCAAGATGCTCTTAGAGGATGTATCTGCGGTCAAGGATTCTCAAAGTACAGATGTCAAAGATGCAATCGATATCCTAGCTAATTGGAAGACATACGAGATGAAGAAAAATCTAACAGCACCATTAGTCTGGGCGTTTTTCCGTGATGTCTTATTGGATGAAGTTTTTGGTGATGAATGGGATGCCGCTAATGCTACTGGTTATCATTATCCGCAACTCGTCACTTTGGAATATATTGCCCTAACAAACAAAACGTCAAAATGGTTTGATGATGAGCGGACAACAGACAAGGTTGAAACTCGCAGTGATATTTTCTTACGTGCTTTGATCCATGCAGTAAATAATTTAAAAAAGGTGTTTGGAGATAATTGGAAGACTAAGGTGTGGGGCGATTATCATTTCAAAAAAGTGCCGCATCTTACTGAATCAAAGGCTTTAGAGGTGCTATTACCTGACCCTGTTCCAGCAGATGGGAGCTGGACCACGGTTAATGTTGCATATGATGTAGCAAGGCGTCCAGGTGTAGATAAGGTAGTCTATTCGACTGGTGGCCCGTCTGAAAGAATTATAAACGATTTTTCTGATCTTCCGAATTCGCTCTCATCTTTACCGACAGGAAATAGCGGCAATCCGTTTAGTAAGCATTGGGATGATCAGTATTATCAACATCACGTTGAATACGGCTATCACATTCAAGCTGTGTATAATAACCCTGCGGATCTGCGTGCTAATGTAAAAATAGAAAGCATATGGATATTTAATCCATAAATGGAGGCAAGAATATGAAAAATCAAGAAATAGCATTGCAACAGAGAGATTTTATGGGATTGTCAACCATACAAGCCATTTTTTTGGGAGTTTTCTTCACATTAGTTCTCACACCGTTAGAAATTTGGCAAGTTATTTTCATAACAGCAGCATTGTCGGGCTTTATAAGCGGAAAAAAAATATTTAAGGGTGCATTGGTCGGTGCCGGCAGCATTGTAATTGCTTGGGGTATTCTATATCTTTTGTTAGTGATATCGAGCAATTTTATTGTGCTTGAGGTTGCAGATGCCTTTATGGCGCTAGCATTAGGAGTAAATAACCTAGGAATTCTTGCTTTTTTAATTGCACTATTACTGGGCGCTTTAGTAGGAGCAACTTCCGGTGCTTTTGGATCTGCACTCTTTGGCGTTGCATTAGAGTTAAAAACAGGCAAAGTACCCGAG
>WGBH01000488.1 GCA_015494435.1 Thiotrichaceae bacterium
ATGGTGTTGGGTGGTTTTATTTTAGTGGCAACAACCATCATTGCAGCAAAATTACCTGAAAATACATAGGCCTAGATAAAGGGGAGGGTAAGATGATGCATTGGTTATTTATAAAAAAGCTCTGAACTCCCCCCCCTTTTTTTTTAAGTTAAACCCACCTCTTATGGGAGATCCTGTGCCTGAATTCTTTCAACAAAAACATCACTAGCTAATGCCTCTAGTAATTTTAAATCCTCATCGGGGAGGCGGAATAGTGCAACATGCGATTTGTTGCCGTGCGTAGGCGCATAAGCGATACGAATAGAAGTTGCCCCAAATTCTTTTCCTTTATCTTTTATGTTTTTCACATTCCCAATACAAAAAAAACTCTTCGAACCAACATTTAGCCTTGTACTCAAGTCACTTTTAATATTAGTTAATTGGTCTTCACGGCTACCATCAAAATACTCTAACCAATTAAAAGACAAGCTTTCTTCTGTTGCCCGTAACACAAATGCTTGGGGCAATATCCCTAGGACATTATCATCACAATCTTTTTCCAATTGTCCCCATTTAACATGGCGAACAACATGATCTTCATCAGGAATATATGCGCCAGTCTTCAAATGCATTTATTTTTTAAACCAGCGTTCTGGATTATAAGGGGCGATACACTCGGGAAGGCGCAATAAATTACTGATTCCCGAAGCTCGCTCTACATCCCCACCCACGTCATGAGACACAAGCCACTTAGCTTTCCCATTTGCAAGAAACTCAATAATTAACTTGTCGTTATTCTTTCTCCACATTGCAATTACATTTCCATTAAAAGACAGACCAAGCCCAGGGTGGTTATCTGGTTTTAAAAGAATTAACTCTTTTATAAAAGCACCAAAAGAGTCTTTGTTCACTGGGTTATCATCTTCATCCCATTCTTTAATATCATGGAGTGAATCAATCTGATTAAAAAGCTTATCACGCCACTCAGTACCTATGTGCATGGCAACATTTGACATTTTTATTTTTACAGTAGCAGTAGCATCATAAAGGCGTTCATCAAGCCTTGTCGGTTTGCCACTTCGAACTGACTCAAGCATAGAGGGAGGTGTACTCGAAGCTAGCCTCTGAAGAGGCTCTGCAAGCCCTGCTAACGCCTTGCTAAACACTTGCGCATTCATATCACTGACCCCGCCAAAGCCATCCGAAGAAATGGTTATATTAGGCTCGTTTGAGCTATTAAAATAGGGGGAAGCCTCTATTTTTCGACTGTCCCGACTCAAGAACGGTTGGTTTACACTTAGGTAATGCACACTCATTATTTAAACAACTCCCTAGCTTTATCAGATACACATAGCTCAAAAACTTTGTTTTTTTCTTTATGAATTGCTTCTAGGTACATAAATAAATCAGCGTTTTTTTGTGGCAACTCATTATCTTTAAATATATCTTGGTCAATTAAAACTGAAAGATGATTAAGTACAGGAGAGGGAACCACCGCAGAATTAAGACGAAGCTCAGCATTAACCTCGTCAAGTGGAATAATACACTCCACTTGATAAGAATTTACCGATGAAAAATAACTGGGTAATCTTGGATAGATATTCACATACTCTTCATGCTTCACCTTTTCATTTTTCAAGGGAATATCAAGCCTATTAATATATCTAACACCTATCCGACTAATTTTTTGGTATCCAACAACTCTTCTCCAAGCTTCCCAGTCTCTTCTGAAACGTTCATAAAATTCATCCCAACCAGCATATGGAGCCAGCTGGGAAACAATGAAGCTATTCGGTTCTAGCACCAACAGTTGATTAGAGTCTTCATTTGAAAAACGATAACTTATACTTTCCTGCTTCACTTTCGCTTCATGCTTTTTTGTGTTTTCACGCACTTCAACTTTAACATTATAGTGCGGAATTTCTATTTCATTAAAATAATGTTTGGAGAATTTCTTTCTAAGGGCTTCCACCTCTTTGAAGCCAACATCCTTCTCAAATTGAATGTTGATAATAGACTCAATAATAGGCGGTCGACTGTATTGCATTGAAGAACTGTCTAGGTTAGTCATAGGCAGTAATACTGCACACTACTATTGACTTTGACAATTGATATCTTATTTATCATGTTAGCTAATCAACTAAGCTGTGGAAAACTACTAAGTGGTTCAGCCCTCTTTTCTGAGTGAGTATGGGGGGGGCAGCAACTACAACCACGATGATGTTGGGTGGTTTTATTTTAGTAGGGGTGCTACTCTTGAGGTAAAGTTATCTGAAAATAGATAGGTTTGAATAAGAGGGTGGGGTAAGATGATGCGTTGCTTATTATATGTTATGATGTTGTGGGTTTGTAGTGCTTCTTGGGCTTATGCAGGCATTAACCATGCTTCTAACCTTAACTGGAAAACCCAAGAAAGTACGCATTTTCGTATTCATTTTTATGCAGGTGAGCAAGCTTTAGCCAAGCGTTCGTTGCAAATTGCGGAGTCTGTGTATGCACGTTTAACCCCTATATTGAACTGGTATCCGCAAGAAAAAACTGAGATTGTGTTAAGCGATGAAATGGATGCCAGCAATGGTTTTGCCATGCCAATTCCATCCAATCGAATCACGTTGTTTGTTAGCCGACCGAATAGTGTGAACAGCTTGGAAGATCATGCAGGTTGGTTGGAAACACTGATTTTGCATGAGTTTGTACATACCTTGCAT
>WGBH01000489.1 GCA_015494435.1 Thiotrichaceae bacterium
AATGGGATGATTCAAATATTCTTCCCGCAATTTTTTAAGCGTGGGCTGTCCCTTTTCATTTTCTTCAATCCATTCTTTGGCGAACGAGCCGTCCTGAATTTCTTTGAGAATGCCGCGCATGTTTTCTTTGGTTTCTTTGGTAATCACTCGCGGCCCGCGCGTCATTCCGCCGTATTCGGCCGTATCGCTGACCGAATAGTTCATCAGCGTTAAACCGCCTTCGTAGTACAAATCGACGATCAGTTTCAGTTCGTGCATCACTTCAAAATAAGCCAGCTCGGGCGGATATCCGGCTTCGGTCAATACCTCGAATCCGGTTTTGATCAGTTCTTCCGAACCGCCGCACAGCACGGCTTGCTCGCCGAACAAATCGGTCTCGGTCTCGTTTTTGAAGTTGGTTTCAATCACTCCGGCGCGTGTGCCGCCGATTCCCTTAGCCCAGGCCAGAGCGATCTCCTTAGCATTGCCGGTGTAGTCCTGCTGAACGGCAAACAAACACGGCGTTCCCACACCCTGTTCAAAGGTACGACGAACCATGTGCCCCGGACTTTTCGGCGCAATCATGATCACATTCACGTATTCCGGCGGCGTAATTTGTTTGTAATGGATGTTGAATCCGTGGGCAAAGGCCAAAGTGTCACCTTTTTTCAGATGCGGCGCAATGTCCTGCTCGTAAACCTTCTTTTGCGTTTGATCGGGCAGTAGAATCATGATCACATCCGCCCACTCGGCCGCTTGCGGTGTTTCCATGACGGTTAAACCGGCGGCTTCGGCTTTGGGCCAGGAAGCGCTGTCTTTGCGCAATCCCACGCGCACATTCATGCCGCTGTCTTTCAGATTCAATGCATGGGCATGCCCCTGACTGCCGTAGCCTAAAACGGCTAATTTCTTATCTTTCAAAACGTCCAACGAAGCGTCTTTGTCGTAATAAACTTTCATTTTTTCCCTTTCCAAATGGTTGATTGGTTTTTTGGTTGAATGGTTAAATAGTTAACTGGTTTATTGGTTTATTGGTACCTGTCATTCTATTATGTAAAAAAGCAAATATTTTTTTAATTTTAGACGTACCACTCCTGCTCCTTTGGAAAAAGGCTATTTTCCAAGACAGACTTTTGTGGAGTTCATTAACAAACGGAACAAAAGTCTGTCTGTCTTATAATTTATATCTTTAGGTCATTGACATAATAAAAGATCAATCTATTATGAACAGTCTACCCACTTTTTGGAGTAGCTGCAAGTTTGCTTTTAAAGGGAAATGTGTGGCCTCAAACTGAGATGAAATCCCGATGTTAACACCGAGACAAGAATGACAAAAAGGTCCACACCAGATAAATTTTCATGTCAAAGACCTTTTTTATTTAAGAAACTAATCCCATCACATACGGCTCTTGTTCCTTCCAAACATGCCTTACTCTGCTTAATAATATTTTTGCAATCCTTACTATTGCCTTGTTCCGAGGCATTCGACTGCTTAAATTATTGAATTTCATAGTTAACGCCTCGTCAATCTTTACTGCTTTCCAAGCGGCTTCTATTAGCATCGACCTTAAGTGCTTATTCCTCCGACGGGAAATACCGGAGATAAACTCTTTTTCATCTGTCGATTGAATCGATGGCACCAATCCTACATAATTTGCCAAATGCTCCAATCTTTTAAAACGATTAATATCTATCAGTTCCGTAGCTAAAGTCATTGCCGTAATAAAGCCAATACCCGGAACTGTTAATAATAAAGGAATCAATTGGGCAAACGGCTCGGTATCCCTACTCATCTCTCTCATCTTCTTTAGCGTGTTACTTATCAATTTCCGCGTACTTATTAATTCTTCTAAAAGATTATTAAACGCAAATTGTCCGTAATCTGTATCAAATTTCTGTTCTGATAACCACTTAATAAAAGCGCCTGACCAACGTCTTCCTTCAAGCTCTATTGGAATCTGAATCCCATAATAATATAAAAAGCTCTTAATTCGATTCTTAATGCGTGTAAGATCTTTTCTCTTCTGCAGGCGATAGCGATTCAAAGAACGATATTCCTCGGCTTTTTTCTCCGGAATATAAATGCCCTTTAATTCATGATTGCTTAATGATCGGGCTAATTTATTCGCATCTATGCGATCATTCTTATTCAATCTCTCCTTTTGGCTTGTTGGTACATCCGCAGCGTGAATGACCTTACATTTTATGCCTAATTTGTTTAAATCGCGTGCTGCCTTAAATCCACTGAAACCAGCCTCATATACTGCATAATAATTTCCACCTGGGTAATGCTTGGTTAAGTATTTATAAAGACTCTCCGCAGAAGGATTAATCGTTACGCTCCTCCCTAATCTCATATTCATCGAAATAACCACTATTGTCCATTGTTTCTTATGGACATCAATTCCAATATAAAAATCTTGACCTTTAAAGGATATTGCCTTATCATGTTTCTTGTTCATAACGAGCTCCTTTGGTTTTTGGTTATAAGTTCATTTTTTGTTTTATCCTTATAATTAATCCAAAGGAGCTTTATTTGCAAGCTTTTTTAACATACAAACTGATCCCGACGTGTCGGGAGAAGAATCCCTAACATTATTCTGGGCCGTTGCTGATTTGGATGAGATTGCTTCACTCTCCCGCTCGCATGCTCGCGGGATCTTTACTATTGATATGTCATCTTCTTAACCCACCCCCGGCCCCTCCCTGCTATCGCATGGAAGGG
>WGBH01000490.1 GCA_015494435.1 Thiotrichaceae bacterium
CAATTTATGATCGGTTCCGCAAGGTTACACCGATCCTACGAAACTGAAATTTGAGGTAAAAAATATGCCATTAACATCCCCTAGATTTAATAATAACGAAATGTTGGTTTCTGCAGAAAAAAACAGCCCAGCACTTAGAAAAGGAAAGCAGGGAGAAGGAATTCGAATTCTCCAACAAGCATTGATTGATTTAGGTTTTCCTATGCCAAAATCAATCCATCTATATGGTAGTCCAGATGGTATTTATGGAAATGAAACGGTTAAAACTGTCCGTAAATTTCAGATAGCTAATAGACCTTTATCAAGAGATGGAGTTGTAGGAAAAAATACTATGCGTAAACTAGATAGCCTCTTACCTAATAGAGGAACTCCCTTAGCTCCCCTTCCAGCTGGGAGTAAAATAAGACTTGTATACAGCGTACCCGTAGTCCTACAGGGGCAAAATCCTATATGCTGGGTTGCGTGTGCTGCGATGATAATGTCATTTAAGCAACACCGTTCTGTCACAGTTGGTGAGATTAACAATGGCTTTGATCCCTCTAACTCTTCAATGAGTAATCCTGCTACTTCGTGGTCTGTATTTTATACTATTCTTAATAATCTTGGCTTTACCTCAATAGGCCCCAGAGTTTCCCCTGGTGTAGATTATTTGTTGGGTATACTTCGTAGTCATGGTCCATTTATTTTGACCCACTATACAAGTACATTGGCACCTTCAGTAAGAGGGGTAGGTACGCATGCTGTTGTAATTACAGGCATTGATATGACTGCTGACAAAGTATTTTTTAATAATCCATGGGGTAATAGAAATGCTTTTGTTTCAGTTTCAACGATACTTGAATCTATGGAACGACTTTGGAGTCAAAATATTAGATCTGTTGCTTATATACCTTAACTATAGCCATGTAGAATCAGGGGTTGTTTGTGTCATTTCAAAGGCATGTAACTGATTTTTCAAACGTGTTAATTCCTTGTTAGAAGCCTCTAACCATCGTCCAAGCCATGTAGGGTCGGTGGAGTTTACGGAACCGACCAAGGTACAATTTATGATCGGTTCCGCAAGGCTACACCGATCCTACGAAACTTATTGGAAATTATTTATCTGAAAAGCCATGTAGGGTTGGTGGAGTTTACGGAACCGACCAAATTCAAACACAATTTATGATCGGTTCCGCAAAGCTAACCTGACTTACAATAACAATTTTAAGATATTTCAATAAATATGTCTTACGGAAAGTTCAAAACTATTGCAGAGGTTGCAACAATATTTGATATAAGTGTTGCAGGAAGAGTGCCTTTTACCAAGGAGAAGGCGCTTAATGTTTTAGATCCTATTCTTTTAATGTTAGAAAAAAATCTTAGTAATGAAGTGAATTATGTTAGTGAGTACGCTATTTGTGATGCGCTTATTCGACCTATTTTAGGGATTGCAATAGAAAATTATCCTTTCAATATCTGGTCTCATGTTCCTTACAATGTTGATGAAGAGAAAGGCTTAGTTGGAGAACCTGATTATCTTATTGCAACGAAAACTAAATACGGCACAATGGCAAGACCATCACTGTGTGTTGTCGAAGCGAAAAAAGATAATTTTAAAGAAGGGTGGACGCAGGCATTAGCAGAAATGGTTGCTTCTTCTTTGCTAGGAGCGAATACTTGTTATGGCATTGTTACAACAGGCGATATTTGGCAATTTGGAAAACTGGATGATAATATTTTTATTGTAGATCCAAAATCTTTATCCGCAACAACAGAACTAAAACGCGTATTAAATACGCTCAATTGGATGTTTTTTGAAATTTCAAAAAATAATTAAAATGTAAATATTTAACAGTCCTCCTATGAAAAGATAACTATTGTAAACAAAGCATGAACAAAAGGTAAATTAAGAATGCCCAATCCAACACAAGAAAATAGAGAATTTGAAATCGTCACTCCCTTGGGGAAAGACGTTCTATTGGTAAAAAGTTTCACTTTCCAGGAACAATTAGGACAAATGTTTTCATTGGAGCTAGAACTACTTAGCACTGATATTTCAATCGATTTTGAAAGCCTATTAGGTCAAAACACAACTACACGTATAGATATGCAAAAAGATCAAGTGCGTTTTATCAATGGTTATATTACCCAATTTTCCCAAGTAGAACATACGCGTGGATTTGCTACCTATCATGCAACAGTATCGCCATGGCTATGGTTTTTAACCCGCACTGCTGACTGTCGTATTTTTCAACATCAAATAGTTCCTGATATTATTAAAGAAGTATTCGAAAAAAATGGTTATACCGATTATGAAGTACGCCTTAAGGGAGATTATCGGGAATGGGAATATTGCGTTCAATATAGAGAAACAGATTTTAACTTTGTCAGCCGTTTAATGGAACAAGAAGGTATTTACTATTATTTTGAACATGAAAATGGCAAGCACACTCTTATTCTTTGTGATAAACCTTCCGCTCATAAACTCATACCTAATTATACTTCTATTCCTTTTTATCCATTTGATAGTACTGCTGTACGAGTACAGGATGAATATATTCATAATTGGTCAATAAATAAAAGTATTCAACCAGGTTCTTATGTATTAGAGGAATATAACTTCAAAAAACCAATGGCGGATCTATTGGCACAATCAACCTCTCCTGAAGGGCATAAAACAGATGACTTTGAAATATTCGATTATCCGGGTGAATATACAGAAAGTTCTGAAGGTGCTACCTATGCAAAAATACGTTTGGAAGAACTTCATGCAGGTTATGAAAAAAAACAAGGTGCGAGTAATGTTCGGGGGTTATTTGCTGGGGGATTATTTAGTTTAGAAAAATTTAGTCGTGAAGATCAAAACAGAGAATACCTTGTTACTTCGGTAACGCATAGCGCACAACAAGATATTTATACTACTAATAGTAGTGGAGATGGTAATATTTACAACAACTCATTTACCTTAATTGAAAGTGATCGGAAATTCCGTACTCCACGAGTCACTCCCAAACCCATTATTCAAGGTTTACAAACAGCTACTGTCGTTGGTGAAGATGGCGATGAAATATATACTGATGAATATGGACGCATTAAATGTCAATTTCATTGGGATCGTTATGGACAATTCAATCAGGATAGCTCTTGCTGGATTCGTGTAAAGCATTCATGGGCAGGAGATAAATGGGGAACCATTTATATTCCTCGTGTTGGACATGAAGTGGTTGTTGAGTTTTTAGAGGGTGATCCAGACAGGCCTTTAGTAACAGGTGAAGTCTATAATAAAGATAAAATGCCTCCCTATGATTTGCCTGCAAATAAAACCCAAAGTGGTACTAAAAGTCGCAGTACTAAAGGAGGATCAAGCGCTAACTTTAATGAAATTCGCATGGAGGATAAAAAAGGAAAAGAGCAACTTTATATTCATGCAGAAAAAAACCAGGATAATGTTGTTGAAAATGATGAAACAACTAAAGTTGGACACAATAGAACTGAAAACGTAGGTAATAATGAAACCATTACCATAATGGGGGATAGAACAGAAACCGTTGGAGCAGGTGGTGATGGTGATGAAACTATTACGATCACAGGAGATAGAACAGAGATCGTTGGCGATGGTGCAAATGGTGGTGATGAAAAGTTAACAGTTCGTGGCGATAGGATCAGAGAAGTTAAAAATGATGAAACAATAACAATTGGTGAAAACTTACATATTACTGCTGGCGATGAAATTATACTTACGGTAGGTAAAAGCTCTCTCAAAATGTATAAAAATGGCAATATTGAGTTAAGTGGTATCAATATTACAATCAAAGGAGATGCAACCATTACAGAAAAAGCAGGAATGATCACATCAGAGGCTAGTGGCTCTAATACTATGAAAGGAGGTGTTGTTACATCAGAAGCAACCGCTGTAAATACTGTTAAAGGCGCAATAGTGACACTCAACCCATGATAAATACTCAAGAAATAAAGCATCAAAAGATAAAAAACCAATATAATTCTAAAATTACTTTTGGTTTTGGAGAGGATAGAGTACCTATTATATCCTGTCTCTTATACACATCTCCGA
>WGBH01000491.1 GCA_015494435.1 Thiotrichaceae bacterium
ATATATAATTATTCAAAAGTGTCAGTTGGGTGACATTTAAATAGTTACTACTGATCTAGAATCCTTGCCGAATTCAAAAGTAAACACCATCGTTAACAACAATACGCTGATTTACTTGTGAACATACCAATCAAACACAAAGGAGTAAACACATGAAAAACCAAAAGAAAAACATAGCAGCCATCAGTCTTTTAACTGGAACTTTATTCATTAGCCCTTTTCTTTTAGCGGAAACACAAGATAACGTGACTAATAATAAGCCCGCTGTGACTAAAGCGACTGACGATACAACAAATAAAAGTAAATCTAACATTAGCAAAGAGCAGCAAAAAATAAATGAAAAAGCCATAAAAGATAAGGAAAAAAAGCAAAATGATTTACTAAAAGAGATTCACAAAGGTGTCAGTGAAGGTCTAAAAAAAGTAACCAAAGCAACAAAACTGATTAAAGATGGAAAAGAAAAAGAGGCAATTAAAGCCTTAGAAGAAGCAACAGGAAAATTTAATATTGCACTTGCGGCAGACCCAAAGCTTGCCCTAGTTCCAATTGATTCAAATTTAACTGTGACTAATTTGAGGACTACCCCTAAAGTGATCAAGGCTCAAATTGGTGTAGCAATAGATTTATTAAAGGCTTCTAAAGTGCAAGCAGCAAGAGCTTTACTGCTTCCCCTACATGATGACATGATTAGTAGCACAACCTTATTACCTATGACAACCTATCCAGATGCGATTAAATTAGCAACCAAGATGTTGATTGAAGGAAAAAAAGAAGCCGCATTAGCAACACTAGCAACCGCTTTATCTACCTTTGTAGAAGAGACTTCGGTTATTCCACTTTCCTTGCTACGTACTGAATCCATGGTACAAGAAGCCTCTAAACTTGATAAAGAAAAGAAAAAAGACACCGTACTTATTTTATTAAATGGTGCTGAGCAACAATTGCAAATCGCAACTGTTTTAGGTTACGCTGACCAAAACAGTGCTCTTTATGAAGATTTGAAAAAACAAATTAGAGCGCTTAAAAAAGAAGTGACAGGAGCTAATGTCGTTGAAAAATTGTATGATACCTTTAAAAAGTCCATTAAAGACTTAATTAATAAAAAATCAAAACAAACTGCTGAACCAAAAACCGAAACAAAGTAATAAATACAGTGATACCCTAACACTATTAGGTGTGAGATAATATTTATCCCAACGGGGGGCTGCTAAATCCCATTGGAACGTCTCAAAAAAGCCTTACAGGGAACTGTAAGGCTTTATTATATTTAAACTAAACGTGTGGATAGATTGATAAAACTCGTCCAGCCTGTCATTTGACTACTTCAGATATTCTAAAATAGGTGAAAGCCTTTTTTTTCTTAAGATTTTTTAGAGTATTTTTTAGCAATCCGCCATACTCCTCCCTTGATCTTTCGCCTCGTCCCCATCGCGCTAGCGTGGTGACGCAATTAGCAACGCGCTGGCGTTGCGAAGGATAGGAAAGAATATTATGGCTCTCCCATGATTTTCCTGAAAATAATAAAAAACAGATTCACCCTATAATTTAGGAAAATGGAAGCGATGCTTTAGCTTTGCCCTTCCCCGATACCATTAGGCGAGGTGGCTTTATTTCCCCACATAAGCCATCCGCCTGACCTAACGGTATCGAAGGAATGGCGAGCTTTTATCTGGTTACGAAGGCTCCAGCCTCGTAACCTAAACTGACGGCTTTAGCCGTTTTAGCTCGTTGCTAAATTTATTTGGGAACGCAGTCTGAGGAATTTATTCCTCGTCTAAAACAACAAACCACTTTGCTATATATGTATAACTAAACCATAATAATAGTTCCTAACTTAGTTCAATTGAGGCAAGTATGATTACACTCAATATTCACGAAGCAAAAACAAACCTTTCTAAGCACTTGAAAGAATTAACAGAAGACAAGCCTATCTTACTCTGCAAAAGGAATATCCCGATAGCCAAGATTTGTGCTATTAAGCAAAAGGTATCTAAAAAACGTCCTATTGGTTTAGCAAAAGGGGAGTTTACTGTGCCTAAAAGCTTCTTTGAACCACTGCCTGATGAGATGATAAGTTTATTTGAAGGACATGGCGTATGAAAATCCTATTGGATACCTGTACTTTTCTGTGAATAATTTCGGATGCAGACGAATTAAGTAATACCGCAAGAGAATTATTTATATCACCTGAAAATGAAATTTATCTTAGCTCCGTCTCATTCTGGGAAATTACGGTAAAATATCAGCTAGGAAAACTACCCCTGCCTCAACCACCTCGGCAATATATCCCCATGCAACGTGAGAATCATGGTATTGATTCTTTAGCATTAAAAGAGGCAGATATAGCGCACTTATCAACACTTCCCAGCGTCCATAAAGACCCTTTTGATAGAATGCTAATATGCCAAACAATAGAAGAAAGCATGGTGTTATTAACTCCTGATCCATTAATTCAGGAATACCCTGTAAAGACACGTTGGTAAACCTTCAAATTAGCTTGACGAAGTTTAAAACTCGTCCAGTCTAACGTGCTAAGGGGGAATAAATTCCCCATTCTGCGTTCCCAAATAAATTTGGGAACAAGTGAGATCAGGGGTAGTTGACTATTTCTTAATCTTTCTTCGCTCCCGAAAAAATGCTCGTAGTTTATCTCCACATTGTTCTGCTAGAACACCACCACTAAGCTTGACTTGATGATTATGTCGTAAGTCGTTAAATAGATTAAATACGCTACCTGCTGCGCCTGTTTTAGGGTCATAGGCTCCAAAGACGATGCGTTCTATTCTGGCGTGGATGATTGCGCCGACGCACATAATGCAAGGTTCTAAGGTGATATATAAGGTTGTTTTAGGAAGGCGGTAGTTTTGTTCTGTTTGACCTGCTAGACGCAGTGCCATTATTTCTGCATGGGCGGATGGGTCATGATTGGCGATGGGTTGATTCCAGCCTTCGGCAATGATTTGATTATTTTTTATTAAAACAGCGCCAACAGGGACTTCTCCCTGTTGGTAGGCTTCATCTGCTAAAGAGAGTGCATGGAGCATCCACTTTTCGTCAGGTGTCATTTATTCCCACTCAATGGTCGCTGGAGGTTTGCCTGAAATATCATAGGTGACGCGGGAGATGCCTTGTACTTCATTAATAATCCGATTAGAAACCAGTCCTAAGAAATCATAAGGCAGATGCGCCCAGCGAGCGGTCATAAAGTCAATCGTTTCAACAGCACGTAGAGCAACGACATAGTCATAGCGACGACCATCGCCCATTACGCCGACGGATTTAATCGGTAGGAACACTGTAAATGCTTGTGAGGTTTTGTGATACAGGTCATGTTTATACAGCTCTTCAATAAAAATATGATCCGCTAAACGTAAAATATCAGCATATTCTTTTTTGACTTCACCTAAAATACGCACCCCTAGACCAGGACCTGGGAAAGGGTGACGATATACCATTTTAGGCGGTAAACCGAGTTCTATACCAATGGTGCGTACTTCATCTTTAAATAATTCACGTAGCGGTTCGACCAGTTTTAACTTCATATTCTCAGGTAAGCCACCGACATTATGGTGCGATTTAATCAAATGTGCCTTGCCTGTTCGACTGCCTGCGGATTCAATTACATCAGGATAAATAGTGCCTTGTGCTAGCCATTTGGCATTGCTTAACTGATTCGATTCTTCCTCGAAGATTTGAATAAAGAGCTTACCAATTATTTTACGCTTAGCTTCAGGATCGGTAACACCTGCTAATGCAGATAAAAATCGCTCCTCAGCATCGACGCGAATGACGTTTACTCCCATATGTTCAGCAAAGGTTGCCATCACTTGATCGCCTTCTTGATAGCGAAGTAATCCTGTGTCTACAAACACACACACGAGCTGATCAGCAATCGCTTGATGTAGCATGGCGGCGACAACAGAGGAGTCAACACCGCCTGATAAGCCAAGTATCACTTGATCAGAGCCAACTTGTTGTTTAATCGATGCTAAACTTTCATCAATAATATTTTTAGATGTCCAAAGCGCCTCGCACCCACAAATATCAGCCACAAAACGTGCTAATATACGCTTACCCTGTTTGGTATGCGTGACTTCTGGATGAAATTGGATCCCATAAAAATGCTTTTCTTCATCCGCCATCGCCGCAATCGGTGCATTATCGGTGCTTCCCATTAGCTTAAAACCTGCTGGCATTGTTTCGACACGATCACCATGTGACATCCAAACATCTAGCAAGCCATGCCCTTGTGCATTGACATGGTCTTCAATATCCTTGAATAAGGCACAATGTCCGCGCGCCCTCACTTGTGCATAGCCATATTCACGATGATCTGCGGTTTCAACGCTACCCCCAAGCTGTGCTGCCATGGTTTGCATACCGTAGCAAATGCCCAAGACTGGAATGCCTAATTCAAATACGATATTAGGCGCAATAGGTGCTTCTTCGCCAATGGTTGACTCGGGGCCGCCTGATAAAATAATACCTTTGGCACCAAAGTCAGCGACTTCTTCTTTTGTGACATCCCAAGGGTAAATTTCGCAATAAACGCCTATTTCACGGACTCGACGCGCAATCAATTGGGTGTATTGTGCGCCAAAATCTAGGATAAGAAGACGGTCTGTGTGGATATTGTGGCTCATTGAGGGAGTCCTATTAGCTATGATAATTCGGTGCTTCTTTAGTAATGGTTACATCATGCACATGCGATTCTTTCATTCCTGCACCTGTGATACGCACAAAGGAAGGTTTAGAGCGCATTTCTTCTAATGTAGAGCAACCGACATAGCCCATGCTAGAGCGAATTCCACCTGTTAATTGATGTATAATCGGTGCTAGTGCGCCTTTAAAAGGAACTTGTCCTTCAATGCCTTCAGGTACTAATTTATCCACTGCATTTTCAGATTCTTGGAAATAACGATCACTAGACCCTTTTACCATTGCACCTAATGACCCCATACCACGATAGGATTTATAGGAGCGTCCTTGATAAATAATGACATTGCCAGGGGCTTCTTCTGTCCCCGCAAACATACCGCCTAACATAACACAATGCGCTCCAGCAGCTAATGATTTAGCCACATCACCTGAGAAACGGATTCCTCCATCGGCAATCAGTGGAATACCTGTCCCCTCTAATGCCTTAGCAACGTTCATAATGGCTGAGATTTGTGGTACACCGACTCCTGCGACCATACGTGTGGTGCAAATTGAGCCAGGACCTATCCCTATTTTTACCGCATCGGCTCCCATTGCAATTAAATCCAGTGCTGCTTCTGCGGTTGCAACATTGCCACCGATGACTTCAACTTGAGGAAAAGTATCTTTAACCCATTTAACCCGATCCAAAACACCTTGTGAATGTCCGTGAGCAGTATCGACCACAATTACATCTACGCCCGCATCGACTAATGCGCTGACACGATCAGCGGTTCCATGCCCTACACCGACGGCTGCACCGACGCGTAAACTGCCTGATTCATCTTTACAGGCATTGGGGAAATCAGTGGATTTTTGAATATCTTTAACAGTAATTAAACCCCGTAGTTTAAACTCATCATTGATAACCAATACTTTTTCAATACGATGCTGATGCAGTAACGCTGCTATTTCTTGTTTACTAGCGCCTTCTTTTACCGTAATCAACTTCTCTTTTGGGGTCATTACCGAGGTGACTGGGCGATTAAGATGGGTTTCAAAGCGTAGATCACGCCCCGTTACAATCCCTACCAAATATTCACCATCAACTACGGGAACACCTGAAATATTATGCTTTTTCGTAATTTTCATTACCTCGCCAACGGTCATATCTTGGGTAATGGTAATGGGGTCTTTAATAATGCCATTTTCAAAACGCTTTACCGTCGCAATTAAGCTTGCTTGCGCATCAATGCTCATATTTTTATGCACAATGCCTAAGCCTCCTTCTTGAGCTAAAGCAATGGCTAATTTCGCTTCGGTGACGGTATCCATTGCAGCGGATAAAAAGGGTATATTTAAAGTAATTTTCTTGGTTAATGGTGTACTCAAATCAACTTCCGCTGGTAAAACGGTAGAATGAGCTGGTACAAGCAAAACATCATCAAATGTCAGTGCCTCTTCCAGAATTCTCATAGCAACTCCTAAAAATTGGGGTGGGGGTAAATAATTAGCATCGAAAAAAAAGTGTGTATAGCAAAACATTAAAGCATTGCTCGCTATTTGAATTTTAAAATATACTTCCTGTTTTTAAGATGCTTATGGCTGAGGACTAAACAGGTTACAAAAACTTTAAGTTACGCATCTTAATTAAATTCTCAGTCCTAACTAGGTAGAATTACCTATCGGTATGGTGCATTTCTTTTAGACTAATTATGCAATACACCCAAGTGGTAATATCTAAAAAATTAGCGGCTCATTATAGTGATTGACCTTGACGGGGTAAACTGCTATCAATGTATTCTGTGATAAAAAACGAAGCGATTGCTGATCATTAAAATGAGTCTATCTTTATCTCATGGTAGGCAATGTCTAAACTAAAATCTCTCTAGGAGGAGTCTTTATGAAACTTATTTCAACTAAATCTTTCGCTACCGCTTGCATTGTAGCAACACTTTCATTCGGTACCGTATCAGCTGTTTTTGCAGGTGATGATGCAAAGGCGGCACTTGCAGAAGCTAAAAAAGCAACCGATGCAGCCAAAAAAGCAGGTTTTGAGTGGAGAGATTGGGGAAAAATGTACAAAAAAGCCAATGCTGCCATTAAAGATGGTAAAGCGGATCAGGCACTTAAAATTGCTAAGCAACTTACTTTTCAAGGCTTAGCAGCACAGGAACAAGCAAAGGTTGCTAAAAATGCAGGGCCACGCTTTTAAAATAGCTCTTTAAAGCGACACGTTAATTAAGTAGGTAGACACAATAAATATAATATTTTACTCGTTTATTTTCTTATCTTCTACGTTATTGTTGTCGTTGCGTAGCCCTGCTATGCGCCTCAACAATGTCTTGAATATCGAAAAATAAACATCGAAAATTTTATTAGGTTTATTATGTCCAGCTACTCAAAAAAGCCGAGATTGATTCTCGGCTTTTTTCTTTAAATATCACAAAATATCTTTTTGTCTATAGGGCTAAGAATAAAGTCCTATATTGATACATTGATGATGATTAGCTTTAACTCCATGCTCCAGTTTTTAGCTATTGACTTATTCGCATAAATATAAT
>WGBH01000492.1 GCA_015494435.1 Thiotrichaceae bacterium
GCCAACGTAAAGCCCATACCCAAACCACCCACCAACACATGCGCTTTAGCCCTGCCTTTGATGGGTGCGCAAGCAAGCTCTGCCAACACATCCTCCGAATAATGAAAGCCATTATTCATCAGCTCACTATCTTCGGTGTCCACACGAATAAAAAACGCTTCATCTCGTTGAAATATACGCATGGTTAAACCATGTTCGGTAGAAGTATCAAGTAGGGTGTATTCGCTCATAGACAAGCAAGCAGTTCCTTTCTAAAACAGTTCAAATTGTTTTTGCTATGAGGTCTGCTTTTAACAACCCTCCCTTAGATAGTAAATTTGCTGAAAATTTAGGGTTTCGACGTGTTTTATAGGCATCTAAAATTTTCTTTAACCCGCCCGCTTCCAGTAATGAAATATTAATATCCGCATCCATCTCAGCAGATTCTATAAAATCTTGAGAAAACTTAGGTGCAACTATCAGCACTTGAGCAACACGCATATTATTAGCCTCGCAACGCTTAACATATGCTTTCACTTGCCTTGATGTTGAAGAATATTTAGAGAAATCACCATTTTTATAAGACTTAGCCTCACCAATAATAACATCATCATCGCTGAGAGAAATAATAATATCAGCTTTATCTTTTGCTGTATTTATTTGCTTGCGTTTATCTTCATCAATATTAAGTCCTAATTGCTCTAATATTGCCTTTGTAATTTCCTCAAACTTTTGCCCTAAATCAGCTTCTCTAATATTTATGCCTTCCGCATGTAAAGCCGCCAAATTTCTAGTAGCAAGTAATTCATAGTTTTCTATTAATTTATCATTTGCACTCGCAAAACATTCTAAAATAACAGTCCTAGGGTTCCCTCTTTTTGATAGACCCTTTTTATCACGAATTTTTCTAATATCTTCATTGGTAAAAACGTATAATATATCTACAGGAGATATACCTAACACCCTTAATCGGTCTGCATCTAAAACTTCATTGTTCTCAATTTCAAAGTCTTCTTGCACCTTTTTTAAAAAAGATAAATCTGCTTCCGACAGAAAAGAGATTAACTCATTAAACCCACTTGTACTTAACGAATCCATTTCTGATTTAGAACAAGTTTTCAAGCTGTTAATTATAATATCAATACGGTCATCAAGGGTTGTTCCTAATCTAGGAGTGTTAATACCCAGTTCTTCAATAAGTCCCTTTAACCTTTCTTTTCTAGTATTTTGTGTAGCATTATTCTCAAACATATCTTTTAACAATACATTTCTAATTGAAACACCCGAATGAATGACAAATGAAATTTTATCCTGCCTGGATACACCACGTATTTTTTGACCATATGCCCGTAAAACATTTGATAACTCAGCATCACTTAAAGAACGAAGGACTCTTATTGAATACTTATCACTTAACTCTTTATTTTGTATCCTATGTAAAAGTGAAAAAATCTCATCAGGCAGCAACACTTCTTGCTTACGTTTAACAAAAATAACACCTATCTCCCTTAAAAAGTTAAGTGCTAATTGAACATCATTTTTAGAGACAGGACATATTAGGTTCTCGATTGCGAAAGTTTCATCTTTAGTAATACCTAAACGATTAGAAAGCATATTTAAGATTATTCTTTCATCATCAGAAACCTTCTGCTCTCTATTTTGCCTTAAATCATTATTATAAGCGGATTCAAAACAGTCTTTATAAATTAATAACCTTAAGCTCCTACAATTAAAGTCATTACTGTTTTCAGCGTCTTTTATCTCCTTCAATATTTCTTTTGAAAGTTTATCCATCCTTTTATGCTCGTTTGAGTATAACCTCTCTATCCAAGAAATCCGAGCCACGCTATTACCATCTCTTGATAAAATATTCACGAGTAAAGAAACCTGTGGTCCCCCTAGTGATATTTGGTCTCGTACAAAAATCTCAAAATGTTTAGATGCTGCAGAGAAAAGGCGGGTTATTTCACTGCCTGATGCTGTTCGTAATTGCCCATCTATATTTGCGACTCTTTGAGCTAAATCTTTATCTTTATCTATTGCTTCCGAAGACACTTTATCTAAACAATTGATAAACTTTGATTTCTCAATTTGGTTCACATGACCTAAAACCTGATGTAAGTTCATTTTAGTTCCCTCTCCTCTACCAGTATAAAGTAGTAGCCCAAATTTATTGTGATAACCAACTTTCTCAAGACACTTTCATCGAAAAAGCGAAAAAGGGGAAGTTCACTACCTTTTTTCTGAACATACCATTCGTCTCATATTAAATGCTCCACGGGTTAATCGCTTCAAGCCCAGCATAATCAAAATCTTTTTCATTTCGTGTCACCATGCGCAGTTCATGGTGCAAGGCTGTCGCTGCAAGAAGGCTATCAATGGCTGGCACGGGTCGTTTGGCTTGCGCATGTAGCCTTCCCCACCGCTCTGCAACATCACCATCAATACTTAATACACGCTTACCAAACCATTCAGGCAGTTCATGCTCCAACCATACTCTTAACTTCTCTTTGCGCCTTGCATCAGGCACACCTTCTACACCCTTACGAATTTCACCAA
>WGBH01000493.1 GCA_015494435.1 Thiotrichaceae bacterium
CTTTATTTTTTTTCTCTTTTAAATATAATGACGCCAAAAACGTAACACCATCTATATGCCCCGGTTCTCTGGAAACTATCACCTTAGCTATATCTATAGCCTGTTTCATGTCGCCTTTCTTTAACCTCATCGCCGCCTTCAATAATAGGCCTTCAATGTTGTCTGGTTCCTTCAATAAAATGAAATCGATCTTCTCTTGCGCTTTATCAAGATCATTAGCGAGTAAAAGGTAAAACCGACCAAGCCTTGCCTGGTTTTCCAGAAGATCGGGATCAAGCTCACTTGATTTTAGGTAATTCGTAAATGCTTTACGATATTTTTTCTGCTGCTCATACACATTTCCTAGCTGGTAATAAGCATTCGCATCTTTAGGATCTATTTGCAGGACGTTTTTTAATTCGATTCTCGCTTTATTTAGATCTCCCGCAGCCATTGAAACTTTAGCCTTTTCAAGGTACACGGCTTTTCTTTCTTCAGCACCACCACACGCAACTAAAGCGACCGAAAAAAATGCGAGTATAAAAATATTAAATAATTTCATTTTACTACCTTAAATATTAAATCGTTCAAAAATTCACATCCAACTCATGGATATATTAAAACACCCTGGAATTCAAAAATACTACCAAATACCATAACAACAGCTCAGAAAGCATCGCTTATATAGCAGCATTATTGCCCGATGTATCCTTCGCGTATCAAATACAAATATATATCCTGAGCTGCTTGCACAGGGCTGATATCTTTTGTATCAATTCTTATTTCCGGGTTTTCAGGTATATGATACGGATCACTTATCCCCGTAAACTCAGGTATTATGCCTTTCCTGGCCTTTGCGTATAATCCTTTCCTATCTCTACTTTCGCACTCTTCAATTGAAGTTGATACATGAATTTCTATGAAAGAGCCATATTCCTCTATTTTATCACGCACTTCTCGGCGTATTTCTCGGTATGGTGCGATAGGAGCACAAATAGCTACACCTCGATTTTTAGTGATCTCACTAGCAACATATCCGATTCTACGAACATTTGTATTCCTGTCTTTTTTTGAAAACCCCAATTCGCTTGACAGGTTCAATCTAACCACATCACCATCAAGCAATGTCACAGGACGCTTCCCTTCTTCAATAAATTTAGCGTAAATAATCCTTGCCAGTGTAGACTTACCTGAACCAGAAAAACCCGTAAAAAATAGTGTTAACCCTCGCTCCGAGCGTGGGGGGTAGGCTTTACGTAACGCCTCTAAAACCTCTGGAAAAGTCACCCAGCCAGGTATTTCTTCCTGTTCAAGTAAAGAATTTAATATGCGTGTATTTGAAAATGATTCACTACTACACAATGATTTTTTTGTATCCGTTCTGGTTATGAACTTTTCATTATCTTCATCGTAACAGAGTTCATCAATATTAATAATCTCAATTTCAAGATCACTTTTACAGGAATTAACATACTGTTGTGATGAGCCAGTAGCATAGAAACGTTTTCCATTATCTCTTACATTAGGCGGACCTGCATGCTCTGTACCTACAATATAATGAGTGCAGCCATAATTCTGGCGAATAATAGCATTCATTAACGCTTCGCGTGGCCCTGCCATACGCATAGCCATAGGTATAAGTGCCAGCGATACAAGACTTTTAGGATATTGCTTTAATATAGCTTCATAGCAATGCACACGTGAGTAATAGTGCAAATCACCAGGTTTCGCCATTCCGACAACAGGGTGAATCAGTATGTGCGCATTGGCCTGTTTCGATGCACGCATTGTCATTTCATAATGTACAGCATGCATTGGCTTGCTTGTATGAAAGGCTACGATTGAACGCCACCCCAATTTATCAAAGTGCTGTCTTAGCTCTGCTGGTGTAAAACGCAGCGCTTCAAAATCATAGTTATAAGGAAGTTGCACGGCCTCAACTTGTCCGCCAAGATACACATTCCCAACATTGTTCATTAAATAAGCGACACCCGGATGATCAATATCAGTTGTCCCGTATACATTTTTAGCTTCCATGTTTTTATCCGGCTTCCATTTACTTTTTACAGTCATAATGGCCGGCATAAAGCCTTCTATGTCACGCAGGGCGATGACATCACCTATATTAATAGTCTCCGCCTGCTTTTCTGTTATATCAAGATAATACGGAATCGGCCACCGGGCGCCATCAACTAATGTCGCCTTTGTTACTACGGAAATATATTCTTCCTGAGTCATAAAACCTGTCAATGGAGATAACGCACCAGTAGCCAGCAGTTCTAGATCACATTTTTGGCGCTGTGAAAGTAGAACAGCATGATAAGATTCTGACTCCGCCTTAATTCTTTCAGCGTCAGCCTTATCTACTAACAAATTTATTAATTCACCTTTATATGGCGTGATTAAATGATCCATTTTAATATCTAGCTTTGTTAAGCACTGTTCCTATCACATTCGTTACCGATAAAAGCTCGACTGTTTGCTTCAATTCAGTTTCTTTTGTTGCGTCATCTTCAACAACAATTAGAGCGCAATCCACACATGGTACAAATGAAAGCGTATCCGCAGTATTCAATACAGGTGGCAAATCAAAAATTATGATACGTTTTGGATATCTATCTTTTAATTCTTCAACTAACGAACACATTTTAGGTGAACCTAGCATCTCTGTTGAATTCATTAACGGTGCGCCACCTGGCAAGAGCACAAAATGATCGACATCACTTGGTCGAACCAGCAAATCTGCTAAATCGACGTCACCTTGTAAATAATCACTCAATCCATGCTCAGGCTTTATACCAAAATATGTATGTAACTCTGGTTTGCGTAAATTAGTATCAACCAATAAAACGGTGTACTCAATTTCTTTTGCAATACTGATACCTAAATTAATAGCCGTAGTTGTTTTACCTTCATCGCCGCCTACACTAGTAATAGCTATCGAGCTCCATTGATGCTCCTCCATTCGCTGAATAATCTGAGTAGATAAAATTTTAAACGCATCAGCATAATCACTATGCTCCATAGCACTTAAAATTCTATTTTCTCGCTGAGTTTCAGTACGCCCTTCCATAGATTGGGTTCTGGTATATACAATTGATTGCACATCCTCAACATGACCTTGACGTGCCACAGAACTCGTTCCGGCACCTTTTCTTTGCTGCCGCGCCCTTTCTAATGCTTGCTGTATTTTTTCCATCGACCTCGCCTCATCTGATACAAGTTATGCCATTAATATGTCTATTTTACGCAAAATTCTAAACCACAAAACATCTAGTGGAGACACAACAAAATGAATAAACAATAATGCAAAAACGATAATCGCAACAAATAAAATAACAACACGTTTTTTTACGCGTCTGGATTTCGCCCTGTCTTGAAGATTCATCTCATAAGGAATAACCGATAACGGTAACACACCTAATGACCGTCTAATACTATTGGCACCACGCACAGATCCGCTAATAGCATCAGCTATTAGCGCAAACCCCAACCCACTCCCTAACGCCAATACAAGCCCTATAAATATAATTGCAGGTCTATTTGGGCTAACAGGTTTTTCTGGCATGGCAGCTGGTTCAATCAGTGTAAAGCGCTCACCTTTGCTTTCAGATTCAAGCTGTTCCGCCACATCTGCACGCATTTGCTTAGCTTTAGTTTCCTGATATCGTGTAACAGTATTTGTATAGTCTCTTAGGATATTTCGATATTCACGTTCAACTTGTGGTGTTTCAAACAGTGATTTTTCTAGCTCACTAATTTTTTTCTGAATTTCTTTACGTTGGATTTTAATAGAGTTTATTTCGCTCTCAGCACTACTCAATTGTGATTCCAGCGTTACATATGTCGGATTATCGGGCTTTGAGTTATAATAACTATCAACCGGATTTAATTTAGCATTCGTAAGTTCAGTGTTTAGCGCATCTATCTTTTCTTCCAGAGCAATAATATCAGGATGATCCTTGGTGTATTTTGCTTTCTTTTGCGCCAACTCTGCATTTAACACTTTTAGCTCTTCAGCTAAAACCTTAGCGCTACTCGACTGACCAGCCTCACCCTTGAGTGATTCTATTTCATTCTTTAAACGGAGAACATCAGGATGCTCATCCGAGTATTTTGATCTAGCGGAGGCATAAGCCGCCTGTAGTGTTTTTAACCTTTCAACAGCTCCTGGGACATCAGGATTACCAGGATCAATTTGAGCAAGCTGGCTAGTTAGGTAAATAACCCTTTCCTCCAACGCTCTCAATCTAACATCAATAGTAACCAGTTCAGTTTCCTTCCTCTGTAAAATCCCAAGATTAAGATCCTTTAGCTCAGGCAAGGACTTAGCATGCTTTTGCTTAAACAATGCCATTCTTTTCTCTTGCTCACTAATCTGTTTACCTAAACGTTCAGCCTCTTCTTTAAGAAATTCCGAGGTATTTGCTGCTTCCTGTGTGCGACTCGATAAGTTTTCGTTCAAATAAAGCGACGTAAGTTCATTTGTTACACGCTGGACTTTCGAGGGCGACTCACCTTTATATGATAAAGAAAATGCTATCGTAGCAGATGATGGCCTACCTGTTCTAGGATCGACTACATCAGCATTGATCACATCGAGTGATACGTCATCGCGTATACGATTTACAATTTCCTGATTGGTGGCAAACTTACGCTCATCTTCATATAAATCAAATTTCTCAATGATTTTCAACAAGTTCGTCCTGGTCATAACACGAGCCTGAATAGTTTGAATCCTTTCTGAGGCATACGTAGTAACCGTTGACATAACTAACTCAGAAGGGATTTCCTGCTGCTCAATTAATATCGTCGAACTAGACTTATATATTGCCGGCAACAATAAAGCGACCGCAACAGTAAGAAGAAAAACAACAATTGATACTGAAAATATTGCTACTTTTCTTTTACGAATCGCAACCAGGTAATCTTGAATACTTTTTTCTTGCTCTTCCATAGTCCAAACCTAAATAAAACTTATTAATAATAGTTTACCAGCATCTAAAATGTTGATAACGATGGGAAATTATAGCTCAACTCAATAAATACTCGATTGGAGTGAGGTGCCTTATTATCGCTAACGTCACTCTTAAACCTCCTTAAAACGTAACGATAAGACACCTTAGCATTCCAATACTTGGTTATTGAGTAATACAGTTTTGATTCAAAAAAGAAAAGACTACGGCTTAAACTACTTGCACTGGAACTTTTACTAGTAATATCATCAAAACGAATATTGATATCATAACGCCACAACGATGAAAGTTCATCATCATAATCCAGTACAAAGCGATCAATACGATCTATACCACCAAACGAATTGCTTGAAAAATTACGACTGATAACACCACCTATTGTCCCTGTCTCCAGAGCCTTTGACAACCCTGCGTTATATACTGAACTACGCGTTTCTAAATCAATCTCCTGCGTAACGATAAGTGGACGACCTAACAAATCAAATATCTGTGTTGTCAAATTAGTCGAATTTAGCCGTGAGATTCCAATAGACAGGTTTGTACTTAACGTTTCTGAAAATTTATGATTCACACCAACTTGCGATGTAATCAACCGATAAGTTACCAAATCATTTTTACTTGTATAATTAACATCTTGTAAATTAACGTTCAGGTTATCCTTTTCAGTTAAAGCGTATACAACACCAGCAATTCTCATTTCCGTGATATATGGTGTATATGTAGTATTATCCACATCCTCAAAATCGACATCTCTATAAACGTACGTTAATGAAAGGCTTAATCTTTCTGTTATTAACCGTGTGTACTGCGGAGAGATACTCTGTTTTTTTGTATTAACCCGCCTACCAACCAACCCAAAGTCTGTTGAAGTTGAGCCAATGTTACTACCCAGGTCGTGAGTTACATTTAACGAAAATATGTTCCTTTCTCCACCATACTGACCTGTAAGGCTAAAGAATTGATCATTGCCATCCAGACCTCTATCAGTGTAAGTGGAATTTGCAAGTGCCGCATCCAGCACCGCGCTCCAATGCCGTTCTTTGATAATACCGGAGATAGTTGGGCGTAAAATTAGCCCGGTAACACTATCATGCTCACCGCTTGCCAAAAAAATATTGTCATTATATTCAACCCGCGTATCTATATCCGCCTCAAACCTTCCTTCATAAGAATACACGACGGATGCTTGAAAAAGCACAGCACATGCACCTAATACTCTACAAAAAACAGAAGGCTTTAACACAGAAGAATCGAAGATTAAAATCTAGGAAATATTATGGAACAACAACAGTATCACCAGCTTTTAGAATAATATTCATATCCAGGCGCTCACCACTTATAACTTCATCGTAGTCAAATTCCATGACAATACTCCCTGATTTAGTCCGTCTTAATATTTTTATATCATCCGCATTTGCAAAAGGAGTAACCCCGCCCGCCATTGTTAATGCTTGCAATACATCCATATAGCCAGTCGCAGTAAACTCGCCAGGGCGAGTTACTTTACCTATAACATAAACCTTGTTGCTAACTGACCGGATAACACTAACCGTAACATTTGGATGGGGAATATATCTCTTTAATTTAGCAACAAGAGCATTTGATAGCTCTCTTGTTGTTAACCCGCTTGCTTTTACTTCGCCAGCTAATGGAAAAGTAATACCTCCATCTGGTGTAACTAGAACATCAAGCTGCATATCTTCTTCTTTCCATACTGAAATTTTAAGCATATCGCCAGGACCGATTTGATAAGTCGACGGACTTGCTAAATTTGCTGCTTTCCCCTCAGCTCCAGCAGCGACCAGCGGCGCTATGAACATTAAAAAGGAGCAGACTACTGACCTAAAAACCATTGATTTAATTAACATTATTTCGCTTCTTCAAGTTATAAACATGTGGGTAAAATATACGATAGAATTATAGACGTTTTTTGATAGAATTGCAGATTGCGGAGCCCCTCACAACGACAACTTAATCACAGGCTTAAACCAGCCCTCTAAACGCAATAAGGCTCAAAGCCAAACCTACCGCCCCGGTTAGGCTATTTAGCTGACTTTTCATATTCTGTATAATCATCTCGCAGGCATAAAATAAAATTATCATCTGTACCACCATCCAGACCATACTCGCTGACCCGTGTTCAATCCCAGGCACCGTACTAACAACTACCGCCATTATTACTACTAAATAATCTAACGGTGTAATTTGAAACTGATCTTTAACTGAAATGCGTACGGTTATAAAGGAAACAAGTGATATCGTTATAAAAAACATATAAACCAGGCTGGTTTCCTCAAGCAACCATTCTGGCGGATAGGTTGATAATAAATAAACAGAAAAACCGATAGTGATAAACATTACCAGGCGATACAAATTATCGCCAAACCATCGTGACGCAATAACAGCAATTAACAAAACAAATGATGAAACACCGAAGTCTATAGGCACATCAGTCGACATAACTGCGGCTGATACAACAAATAACGAAATACCCGCCTTAAGCGCCCTGTAAGGGATGATTGTCATATATTCTCTTTTACTCAACGCCGCCTCAAACATCACAGTAAAAGTAGATGACGGGCCATGAGCCTGCCATTTTTTTCGTTCACCCAATGTCAATATAGAAAAAATAAACAGACTCACAAGCAGGTAGATGCCTATTAACAATAAATCACTTTCATACGGCAGCAAAATGGCGCTTACAACAAGGATTGTCTGCAAAGAATAAATTATCATCACCGACTCATAATGATAAAAATTCAAAGCCAATAATCTATGATGCAAATGATCTTTTGCTGCAGTGACCAGGCTTGTTTTTCTACGAGCCCTCAGTGCAAAAACAACTATGCTGTCTATCACAGGCAGGCCTAACAACAGTAGGGACGTTGCCGGGCTAATCGTTGAGTTAAGATTTTGCGACAAATATACGACCAATGAGCCGAGGATAAAACCGAGTGTCTGGCTGCCACTGTCACCCATAAATACTCTGGCGGGGTGCGAATTAAAACGAAGGAAACCAAATATCCCACCCATCGTAGACGCAATGATAACCAGCATCTGCGAACCCTCATATTGGTATGCCATATATGCCATAGCGGCAAGGCTAAGCAGTGCTTCCCCTCCAGCAAGGCCATCAAGGCCATCAGACAAGTTCAATGCATTAATCATACCCACTATAGCGATAACAGTGAATGGTTTACCTATATATGCAGATAATTCGCTTCCTATCATAAAAGGAAAGTGGTGAACATAAACATCACCATAGAAAACAACAGTAAGAGCAGCAATAAACTGCCCCAGAAACTTTACGGCAGGCCCCAGATCTTTAGCATCATCTAAAGCGCCAAAAATGAGCAACACAAGACAACCCAGCAATATTGATATAACAAATGGGGTTAGCGAACTCCATATGACAATAGGAATCAGTAAACCAACTACAATACCCACCCCTCCAACTCTTGCTATGACTTCAGTATGAATTTTTCGCTCGTCTGGCTTATCAATCATGCCAATAACTGGAGCCAGTCTGATCATCAATGGAATCAAAGCCATACTGATCGATGTTGCCACAATCGCAATCAGTAAAAAAGGCCCTAGGTTAGTTACAGTCATGCGTTACTAATCCGGCACATAGTCAGTAATAATCGGTGCAACACCAGATAAAAACTTCTGTAGACGCTCATCAGCAACACTAATATCCTGGCCTGGACGAAGCCCTGTCACCACACGAACTAAAGCGCCATCGCTCCTGTTCATCGCGACAGAATCATAAAACAGATACCATTTAAGAAGGTATTCATGATTTAAAACCCGGCCTCGCTGCTGGAACCAGTAGTAAACAAGTTGTTTTGCGTCATCTTTCTGCGTCACCAACCTTCTAACAACTAGCGGTTTACCTGATATTTTAACTGCATCAATCGTGTATTCACTGATTGATGCTATTTCCCAGCCACCACCGGGAATGCATGCTTTGGGAGAATGGATTGATGCACCTTTCCTTTGCGATTCATAATAAGCCGAATAAAAGTTTACTATTGATCCATCAGCCCCTTTATAATTCGCCATAACATAGTCTGACAAATCAAGAACATCCAGAACCTCCTTTTCGATTGTTTCGCTACTACCATCCCAGCCACCTATCTTCAGAGGAAACTCAGAAAAAGACTTTCTCTGCGGGATAATTTCCGCACGATCAGGTAATGTTTGGGAAAGCACCGTAGTCACTACCAATAAAACCGTTAGTACGTAGAAAGGCTGCGGGACATATCGGATTTTAACAGTAGCATCTTCCGGTGTCGGTTCAGGAAAATCCAGCCCAAATGCCTCTCGTAACGGCAACTTATCACCGCCTATCTTTGACAGGCCCCACATTTCAAAAATCAATATTCCAATGCACCCCATGAAGACAACCCAACCCTCAAAGTCGTGCAGGAAACCTTCAGCCATCTCCACGCCCCAATACTCGACCGTCACACCAATCACACCAATTCGAAAACTATTCATAAAAACAGTTACCGGAATAGTAGAAAGGAAAATTACTACTTTCTTCCAGATACTACCCGTAAAGAAATAAGCCGTAATAAATCCAAGCGTCATCAAAGGAAATAAATAGTTAAGCCCGCTGCACGCCTCAACAACCTGTAATTTATATACGCCCAGATCAATTACATTCCCCTCAAGATATACACTGATATCAAATAAGCGAATAACTGCCACACCGATTTCTGAGGAGATAAGTTGTAAATAGGCTGATAATGAATTAAAAATAAAATTAGGCAGAGGGATCATGAAAAACAGCATTGTTAGTGGGACCACGACAATACGGAACGCCGTTTTCCCCATCATCGACAATACGAAACCAAGAACAACAATCACAAATGAATACTCTATAGCTGCATAATGCGACCCCAATTCACCTGCAAAATATAATAATAAACCAACAAAACCTATAACGACCCCTTGCCAGGCTCCTGTAAATTCGAGTTTTTCAAGTACATCTTTCTTTTGCCAAAGAAGAAACATGACAATGAAAGGAATAATATAACCATGCCCGTACTCCTCTTTTCTGTTCCAGATATCCACCATATGTGCCAGTCCACCAGCATATACAAGATACAACATTATGCTAACAGCAGCAGCTAATGACAAGATCAGCCAATTAGCACGCCAGACTACAATTTCATTTGTACTCATAAAAACAATACCTTTTCATAATATTTGGTTATAACGCAATCAGCTCTCTATATACCTGTAGCGTTTTACGAAACACCACATCTTCATCAAACTCGCGCAGAACTAAATCTCTGCCCTTTTCACTCATACGAGTCCTCATTGCCTGATTATCCAGCAGCCGAAGAATAGCTTTCGCCAAACCTGTTACATCACCCGGTTCAACAAGAAGTCCGTTTTCATCAGGAATAATAACCTCTCGACAGCCAGGCACATTTGTTCCAACAAGTGGAATACCCGCCGCTGCCGCTTCAATTAAAACTCTGGGAACACCTTCCCCGTAACGTGTAGGCAATACAACTATATCCGTCTGTCCCAACATAGATACCATATCTGCAATATGACCAACAGGTTCTATCACACCATCATCTCGCCATCGTTGTAAATCAAGCTCAGTCACAGACCCAGGGTTTCCATCATCAGGCGAACCAGCTAATACAAACCTGATATCACTACGAGAGGCCTTTATCTCTTTTGCTGCCTCAACATACTCCATTACCCCTTTATCCCACAACAGGCGCGACGCCATCAAGACCGTTAGCGGATGCCCATCATCACGACGTAACTCTGGCTGAAACCGCTGTATGTTTACGCCAGATCCTTTTATCACACAAATACTTGCTGACTCTACCAAGTTTTCATTACAAAATAATGTCCGGTCGTCTGGATTCTGTAGTATTAATCGTGAGTTCGCCCCACCCAAAGCAAATTTCAAAAGGCTTTTTACGACAGGTTTCAGCACTCTCGCTTGTAACCCCGAATTACTAAAAACAAACCCTAGACCAGCAACTGCATTAACAATAGAATTAACTCGGGCGATTTTTGCAGCTATCGACCCGTACACAACCGATTTGATAGTGAAATTGTGGATCAGATCGGGTTTTTCCTGGCGAAGAATCTTAGCCAGACGAAAAATAACAGCAATCTCAGTTACTGGATTGGTGCTACGGCGACTCATTTCCACAGGAACCCAGCGAAACCCTTTTGCCTCAATAAGCTTAGTATAGTTGCCCGGTGGCGATACCATAACCACCTCAACTCCTAACTCCCTAACGTAACAAGCCAGCGCAATTCTAAAGTTATACAAATACCAGTCGGAATTTGCAAAAAACACTATTTTCTTCATAGTTTTTATTGGTGGAAATCGGTATCTCTACACATAGCTACATGGTAACAACGAAAATCTGATACTCTAATAAAAACTCAATATCAATAATCTCTTGCTGTCAGGGCAGTCAAAACAAACAGTTTAGTAGGGAATCCTAATGCTGCCATCACGAAGATCAGCCATCTACCGACAAACTAGCAAACGGCGGCGTATTAAAAGAATACCGCTAATAATTTCAACCACTCAGCTATTTTAGACTAAAATCTACTTTATTAGCGAGTTCGCAGTACATCCTCTGTTAAAACACGCAATTCATTCAACTATAAATCAGCACGCAGCAGATATGGCAAAGCTTTTTTTACCCAACTTATTATTATTGTATGGCTTTGTAGCTGTTGGTATCCCTCTTTCAAGACTTGAAATTGGATCTATGCCACTATATTTCATAGATATAATTGCAGCACTTGTTGTTTTCATGGGGCGAAACCATATTGCACGAATATATCGTCGACATAGACGACTTTCAACCATCATCCTGGTTTTCATATTCACATTATTACCAACAACTTTTAGCGAACTTTTAAGAATGAGCCCGCTAGAGCCAATATATCTACTATGCCGTACTCTTTTACACATTATTGCCGTCTGGTCACTTTCTGGCTTCCTCAGAAACGAGCAATATCTGAAAAAATTCTTTACAGGTCTGGCCTGTGGAGTTTTATTTACAGCCACTATAGCTTCAATGAATTCATTACCGATTACCGGGCCATGGGTGCGAGCTCATATTTTTACGATCGACTGGCTAAAACCTCAGCGTGGAGATTATGAAGTCGATGCTGAAATACTGATGAAATATGACAAGGGAGAAGCCGAACGAGGCGATTCACTACTCGGAAAATCTAATATTACCGGCACGGTTCTTATCACCATGTTGCCATTTCTGATAGGTGCCGTAAGAAACATCCGACTCAAAGCCACAGCAAAATTAATCTTCAATGCCGCGATCATCATATCTTTTTTTGCAATGTTGTTTACATACAGTCGAGCGGCATACCTTGCAATAGCAATACTATTATTCGGTTATTTACTTTTTGAACGACAGGCTTTTTCAAAACGCTTTTTGCCTCTTATTATTTTAGCCGGCGTTATTATCGGTGCAGTTGGTGTTCAATCAACTGTTTTCAAATTTGAGTTTATTGCTAATAAATTCGACCTTTCGAACGAGAAGTACACATATACCAACCAGGCACGTGTTTATGCCTACACAGTGCCTTTTCAAGTGATATACAACAATCCAAGCTATCTGTTTAGAGGTGCTGGACGAGCGGATAAAAAACTAAGAGAAAAAAATTCGGAAGCTACAATACTAGAATTATATAATGCTGAAATGCATTCCGTTTTTGCCGCTTCAATATTTTATCGTGGCTTTTTATCCATGCTAGCTATTTTCTATTTATATTACAGGCTAACCAAGACAAGCTATGATGCCATAAAACGATCAAAGCGTGAAAACAACCCCGCACAATGGATGGCAATTGCCAGCGTTATATCGTTGATGAGCCTTCTGCCCGGGTGGGGAACTGACCATTACATCGTAACTAAAATGAGTATGCATATGCATATGTTTCTGATTGTTGCGCTTGTGTTCACTAGCCTGGAACACATTAAATTGAATAGCGAAAACACTGGAGAAAAAACAAAAAATAAACCCGTAAAAGAATACAAACGCATCCTTCATAAAGCATCAGGTCGCCGGTGACCATATTATTACACCCACCACATAAAAAAACATTTCAACTATCCAGATAGCACAGCAATAAACCACATGAAGTACAAAGCAACGAAAACCATACTTTCAATAATTGCTCTAATCACATACACATCACTATGCACAGCTAATCAGCACTTCCCCTTCGGGGTTTTTGATAAATCCGACCCTTACCAAAAATTTGACAAAAAAGATTACCACGTAGGTAGCGCAAAATGGATGACATACAGACAAGAATTTGTTAAAAAATTAAAAAAGTACAATATCAATACAGTAATAAATACACCATATAAAAATGACAACCACACTCGTTTTGTGCTAGATACGTTTTACAACAACAATATAAAAGTAATCTTCCAGCCAGGTAACCCTTTCAATAAAAAATCCAGCATTTCCAGCCCAGGATATACAGTTGACTCAGTTTATCAGCACCCATCAATTATTGCCTACAAACTCTGGGATGAACCAAAAACACTGGAAAAACTCAACAAGCTTAAAAGGTGGTACGGATTAATAGAAAAACACTACGATAAACCCATCGTAACAGCAATGATCGGTGAATTAATGGGAGAATCAAGTACCGGAAAAGCTTTAAATGTAAAAGGTGATGACAAAGATATAGCTATAGCCGCATGGCGCACTCTTGATTCAAAAATTCTTTTTGCAAGACATTATCCCTACAGGCGTCAATATGACCTTGTCAACTGGTACAAAGAGAAGATGAAAATGCCGTTTCACGAATGGTGCGCTTACATGGAGACCGCATACAAGGGCAGACCATGGTGGTATATTCCCCAATTATTTGGTAAAGGAAAGAATAAATCAAAAAAATCCTACTGGCGATTTCCCACTTCGAATGAAACCAATGCCCTCATACATACCGCCCTTGCAAACGGAGCAAGAGGAATAATAGGATGGGGAATCCCAACCTATGACTACACCAAAAAACCCAGTCGAAAAATGTTTTTAGATGAAAACTTAACACCCGAAGTAGCACGAGATGGTTCTATTCCGATGAATCAATACGGTGAAATCGGTAGACTTACAAAAGACCATGCTGATTTGTTACTGCGCCACAAAAAAGCTAATATTCAATTTAAAGGAACTAACAACGAGGTACTTAAAATCACAAGAACAGATCCAAAAACTAAAAAACTATACATGTACACTGTTAACCTGAACACAGAAAAAACCAATATTGCCTCATTCATCATTCCAGAGCCATTCAACATTACGCACGCAGTTGATGTGTATAGCAACAAACAACTAAACACAACCATTAATACTAAAGGAACAGAAATAGTGTATAAATTGACACCAGGAGAAGCCTTTTTTGTACAACTAGATTAACCTGAATCGCTAAAAGTATAAAAATATTTTAAGGATGCATACCCCTCTTAAACAGCAATGACTCATCAGTCTTCACCATACGCTTACTCTCTGATATAAACTTAATATAAAGACACACTTTGCTCGAACATCTATAGATTCAGTTACAGATACACGTAATAAGATCCTTGGGATACACATACTCTATCTTGCTGGCAACCCTCACATTGTTAAGCGCTCTCTAATATTGCTTTCCTTCCAAATCTTTCTTATTTTTACCAGTGATGGCTGCTCTATATACCTTTGTATAAGACTTGCAAGCAATATCGACACCATCAACGGCACTACAATAATAGAAAACTCACCAGATATTCCATAAGCATCCAAATGCCTTATCACAACATAACCAATATTTTGATGAATTAAATACAAGCTATAAGATATAGCGCCCAAAAAAACTAATGGCTTGGCGGAGAGAAATTTAAGATACCCTTTAACAAAAAAGAAAAAAACTCCAAAGTATATAGC
>WGBH01000494.1 GCA_015494435.1 Thiotrichaceae bacterium
AGCCAGAACGATCTAATCTAGTTGCTTTTTTAATGCTTATCATTGTAATAGGACTTTTTTTTCTTTTAATAGATGAATACCAAAAGCAACCACTACAAGCCCAAGTTTATATCCAAGCAGGACATGAAGGACGAATTTTTGGTAAAACAGGCTCTGTCTCCAAATACGGACGTGAAATTAATTGGACAAAAATAGTCGCTGATGAAGCCACTCGTATATTACGCAATGCGGGCGTCAGTGTTATCCGCGCCCCCGCAGATCAAAAGCGGATCAGTGTCGTGAAATTAGCGTTATCCATTCATTTTGACGGCAATAAAAAAGCCTGCCAAACAGGAGCATCAATTGGATTTAACCATGCGTCTGACAAAAATGCCGCTCATGCATGGCGACGACTATATCGACAAATCTTCCCCTTTAAATGGATGCCTGATAATTTTTCAAAAAACCTAAAATATTACTATAACTATCGCTATACACAGGTAAGTGATGCAGAATTAGTATTAGAACTCGGAGAAATTACATGCCCCGAACAAGCACGCTGGATGAAACCACGCTTAAAAGAACTCGGCGCATTAATTGCCTACTTCGCCGCAAAACGCGTCGGAGCATCAGGGGTGGAAAATCCAATCTTGTATTGACATTGCTCAGTCCAACGAGGTTTATTACCCCGTGGGAACGTTTTAAAGAAGCCTTGCAGGAAACTGTGAGACTTTTTTTGTTTAAACCAAACCTGTGGACGGGTTTACAAAACCCGTCCAGCAGACTCAGGTTATCTTAAGATTTTTTACAAATCCTTGCACAGCCTCCTTGTCACAAAACCGAAACTAATATAAGCTTTGCCTCCTTTTTTGGCTAGCATTGTTAGCAAAAAAAACAACGGAAGAGTGTCCGAGTGGCCGATGGAGCACGCTTGGAAAGCGTGTGTACGTTTATCCGTACCGAGGGTTCGAATCCCTCCTCTTCCGCCATGACATAATTCGCCATAGTCTGCGAACATCCTGAAGACCGTATTCTAGCGGGTTTTTGTTTATTGTTTGATTCAAATTATCCCAATTCTAGGCTTGAATTCCTTTGCCTCGTCTAAATTTTGCAACTGCTTTTAAAGTGTCTTAAAATTCGGTGCTCTCCTCCCCAAAAAAAGAACTATTTCTAATGCCGACTATTTTTGATCTAACGGATGCAAAAGCGCATCGTTTAGCGTCCCAACAATTTGCTTTACATTTATATCTTCCTGATTTTCCTAAGAACAAGCCATCAAAGACGATTAATAAGGCAATTAAAGTGCCAGAGGTTCGTAAACAGCTTAAAAAAATACGCACGCAGCTTATCGTTAAGGAGGATGAAAGACAGCATTTGTCCACATTGTTAGCTTTAATAGTCAGTGGTTTAATTGATTTTCCGATTGAATTATCAGTCAGTGCGAAGCAGGGGGCTGAGCAATGGCAGCAGTTTAAAATAACCACTGATTTACTAAAAATTCAACCATTAGCGGCGAAGAAAGCAGAGCGTTTAATTGAATCAGCACAGAATCTAGGGCATTTTCATTCCAAACCTTTAAATACCTTGTCTTCGGTGCAGTTTTGCTGTGATCCTGAATTTAGTCCATCAGGCGATTTTGGATTTACTGCCAATCAGCTAAAGGATACTGCTTTATTAAGTATTAGTGGGGGAAGCAATGCCTTTAGTGTTTATTATGCGATTCTAGTGACGCGTATCAATGATCTTTCTATTGCCGAACAGTTGCTACAAACAAGTGCATTAGCCGTCGATATTCAACGCTTCTTTAAGCGTTTTATGAGTGATAAGGTCTTCACCCGTTTACAACAGAGTATTAAGACAGCACTGAATAAAACAGCCAAAGAGACAGATGCACTGCATATTATGGATAAACAAATCACGTTGCCGATTGCTAAGAATGAAGCTTGTGATTATATCAATATTACCCCTATTATTAATCCTACTGTTTTTGCGGCCACCAGTCGTTCTATTTTTTATGTAAAAAATCAAAGCGTTACTTTTATGAATATTGAACTCGGTGGCACAAACCCAAGTAATGCAGGCACAGCGGTTGGTGAAGTGGCAGGACAAAATTTACGCTTGAAAATGGTATTTCCTGTCATCAAAACGACGGAGACTATACAAAAAAAGCTGTATAGCTTGAATTATCAAGAGCGTTATTTTTGGACAAAGGGATTAAAAACACAGATTACGCAATCCTTATTACAATACGAACACAATAATGAATTATCCAACAATAAAAAACGTGATTTATTAAGCAAAGTGGTACAGCTAATGATCGAAGATATGCAGCAACAATGGCAACAGATTAGCTTGTATCTACAACCCTTATCATTAGAACAACAGAAAGAATTATTGGGTAAAAAGTATTCTGCTTTTTTTAATAACAAACAGCATAAAAAAGAATACCAAGCGATTTGCTTAGAGGTACTGATAAAAACGCTACAATCCTTGCCAAAATTAAAAGAAAATATAGAATTTCAACCAGTTATTAGTGAAATAAAGCGACAATTTGAAACACTAATACATCACCAAGGCGGACTTTAAGATGCAGTCTATTTATATTGTGATTAAAGATATGACGGTGATAAACGCCAATTTATCCTCTTCTTATTTTAGCGCTGATTTATCGCAAAATGCTTATCTTGGTTTTGCACACAATTTAGCCCGTTATATAGAGGATAAAATACCCAAAATAAAGAATCGTTTTGGAAAAACTGAGCAAGCATCTCTGGGTAAAGAAAAAGCATTTGCAATTTTAAAGCACCTTGAATTTAATCAAGGTCATGCCAGTTTTGCGGGGCATTTAAAAGACAATAATCATCAAGCACTTAATATTCCGATGAATCCACCTGAAATTAAAGGGACATTAAAACAAACAGTTGTGATGCAGTTATTTCTTCGCAGTGCCAGTGACGATGATTTAAAAACATGGGTACAGAATTTTTTATTATTTCATCGTTTTGCAGGTGGAGATATACAAAAAGCGGAAAAATTAGGCATTGATATTATCAGTAACGATCAAGACTTAGCAGCCAATTTAGACTATGAAAAAGGCTGGGTAGCACAAGATGCCACCGCGCAACTGATTGAAGTAGCGAAAAAAACGGATTATAGTCATGCCTTTTGTGATTTTTTGAGCCTCTTTAAAAAGATTCAAAAAGGGAATAAGAAAAAAGAGGATAAAATCAGTTATCAGCGTCATCATAAAGGTTGGTTTTATGCCTCATTATCAGGTTACCAATTATTAGAAAAACCCAAATCTCGTGAGGGTGCAAGATATGGTCACTCTCACGCCTATGCAGAACCAATTATTGGTTTACATCAACTGATCTATTTTAAACCTGCATTAACACAAACCCTTTTTTGGTTCAGTGAGTTTAACCAGAATATTTATCGCTTAAAGCAAGGAATATAAATTATGGCAGTCCTTAAATTACCTTCAATGAATGCTATTACCCGCACTATTTCACCGAGTCATGGCTTATTTTATAGTTTTGATAGTGCCTTAGACGAACAAAAGCGTAAAGAACAGCCTGTTGTATTAAAAGCAGTGAGTCTTGTCGGTACATTAGGCAGTTGGAAAGAGGGGGATAAAGCAGCAAAAGATCAAAATGCAAAAAAAGAACAAACAGTATCCTCTAATATTCAAACCGTTGATACCTGTTTTTTACCCCCAGAGCATGATGCTTATTGCCTAAAATTTAATTGTCGTATTGCCTCATTAGTGGATGATGCGATTAGCAATGATGAAGAAGTCTTAGCAAAATTTCGTGAATTTGTAACACAGTATAAAACCAACGTAGGCGGTGAAATACTGGCAAGGCGTTATTTAACTAATTTAATCAATGGACGTTTTTTATGGCGCAATAAATACGCAAGTAATAAAACCATTAAACTGCGTATTGATCAATTATCGCATGATTTTAAAATTGATCTATCCTTTGGTTTTGACAGTACCTTTAGTGATAGCAAAGATCAGGAAATATTTGATGCTTTAGTAAAACGAGTCGCAGAAGCACTGTTTGACAAAGAAAAAGTAGCCGTTCTTTATGTGACAGCAACAGGAGAGATTGGCTATGGACAAGAAATTTATCCCTCACAAGAGTTTGTTAATAATAAACAAGAAACAAAGAGCAAAGTATTATTCGATGTATTAAGTGAAAATACCCGTGTTGCCGCCTTTCATAGCCAAAAAATAGGCAATGCCATTCGCACCATTGATACATGGTATGCAGACGATGCAGCTTATGCCATTCCCGTTGATCCTTTTGGGCCTGATAAAAAAAATCAAATCTTACACCGCGCAGGTGTGAGTGCAAAAAATCAGAGTATTTATTCTATTTTCAATCGTTTACTTGACCCCAAAAAAGGCATTGAGGTTGATTCTAACGAAGGCCATTATTTAATGGCGTGTTTTATTCGTGGTGGCGTTTACGCAGGGAAATAGCATGTTTGTACTAACATTAAGCATAAATGACCCCGAAGATGCAGGCTATTTCACCAATAAAACCCTTAATAAACTACACGGTTATCTGCAACATCATTCTGTCAAAATGGGCATTTTTTTTAATACCCGTTTTATTAAAATTTATGCCCATAAAAAGAATGAACTAGATGATTTACAACAAAATCAAGCCGTCAGCTATGATATTAAACGGCATATATTTGAGGCTGATATCAGTGCAGTCACTGAAACCCATATTAAAGTGTTTAAACGTATGCGTGACACCGTTGCAAGTCCAAAAAAGAAGGCAAATCAACGTATTGCTTATTATAAAAAAAAGTATAAATTAGATGAGGAAATTTTAGAAGAGCTAAAAAAAGAATGCCTATACCATTATGAACAAAAACAAAAAAAACGCCGTTATTTTGTAATTAAAAACCAAGAAAAACGCTTTACCATCTGGCTAGAGATACGAAAAATAAACGTATCTGATTTTATAGATACGTCTTTTAATAGCTATGGTTTGTTATCAGAAAATTAAATAAATGACGCTTTATGATTAATATTATGCCAAGCAAGCGCATGGGAATGTACTATCTTGAACATTGTCGCATTGCCAAAGTGGACGAAAAAATAACCTATTCACAAGCAAACAAAAAGGCTACCCAATTCTTTTCCCTTCCTGTTGCCAATACCAATGTAATTTTAATGGGCAGTGGCACCTCCATTACTCAAGCGGCAATGCGCTTAATGAGTGAGCATGGCGTCATGTTAGCATCGGTTGGTGGTGGTGGTACGCCATTGTTTTTAGCCTCACAAAGCGAATACCGTGAAAACAAATATTTCTTTGCTTATCTGGAAAAATGGCAAAATATAAAGAAACGTATGCAAATGGCACGCGATTTTCAACAATACCGTATGGACTTTGTAGAAAATCAATGGAAGCGCTTAGGAATCAAAAAAGAAAATGAGATTCTACAAGCGAATGATTATTTTGAAAATCAACTACCAAAAGCAAAAAATGTACAAAGCTTAATGGGATATGAAGGGGATTATACAAAAAAATTATATGCCATCATGCGTTCAAAATTAGCCCTTAAAGATTTTATCCGTGTCGCAGGGAAAAAAGATGAAGGTGACTTATTTAATAGTTATTTAGATCATGCTAATTACCTCGCCTATGGTCTAGCCAGTGTAGCGCTATGGGTATTGGGTTTACCGCATCAATTAGCAGTTAGTCACGGAGCAACGCGAAGAGGTGCTTTCGTGTTTGATGTGGCGGATATTATTAAAGACGGCATTATATTACCCGTCGCAATGATCGCCGCTAAAGAAGGCATACCGCGTAATAAAATGCGTAAAAAATGTATTCATGAATTACAACAATCAAAAGCATTGGATTATTTATTCACTAAATTAAAGCAAGTTATACAGGAATAACCATAAACCATGAACGTCATTTTAATCAGTGAATGCCATAAAAAGGCAGCACGGGATTCACGTCGTATTTTATCAAAATATGCACGTCATATTGCACGTCGTACTTGGATAGCAAGCATTACCAAAAAAGGTCTAGCCCATCTACAGCAAGAATTGCTTCAAATCGCCACTAAAAATAGTGCCATTGCCTGCCATAAAATTATCAACCGCCATGACATCGCTTTAGTTTGGATTGTCGGTAGCCATAAAGCGTTTGATGAAGAAGGGAATTTTGCATTTCGTTACACTGAGGATATTTCTGAGCGTTATCATATTGATCTAAGTGATAAATCCCGTGAACTCATGCGCTTTTTATCCTACTTAAATAAACTAGCAGGATTATTTCATGACGTCGGTAAAAATTTTTATTATTTTCAAGATAAACTGATTCAAAACAAAAAAGGCACAGCAGCAGGCGACCCTATTCGGCATGAATATTTATCTTTTTTATGCTTTTTTTATCTATTTGATTTTGAAAAATCAGATTATGCAGAGCAATTATTAGGGGTAAAAGAAAAAATAGCGACGCTGGATTTTAATCATTTACAAGGGCAAATAGCAACTGAAGAGAATATGTTCGGTGAACTTTTCAAACAAGATGATGCTGAATTTATCTTAGTGAAACTATTATCGCATTTAATCTTATCACATCACCGTTTGATTTCAGGAAAAGAAAATAATAATAAAATAATACTAATAGACAACGATTATTTTAATAAAGTTTATGATAAGCTCAATAAAAAAGACACTATTTTTCAACTATATAAAGATCAGTCTTTTATTTTATGCAATCAGGAATGGAAAAATCAATGCAATATCGTAATAGACCGTTTAATTGAGGGACTGAAGCAAGCGGATTCTGCTTTACTCAAATTGATAAAAACACCTCAGATTTTTTTATCACTTGGGCATTATGTATTACGCCCTGCCTTAATTATGGCGGATCAACGGGCTTCAGCCTACTTATCAAAAATCAATGAAAACGAGCGTACAAAAGCAAGCTATGCGCAACAAACAGCAATCGCTAATTCTTTAAATAATGGTCAATTAAATCAAAGTTTAAAAGAGCATTTAGGCTGGGTAGGAAAAGAAAGTTTTAAAATAAATAAAATAGTATGGCAAAGTATTTTATCACGCAAACGGCTTTATACCACACCTGCATCTGAAAAAATCAAACGAAGCGTTCCGCAATCGCTTAAACCCTTCCAATGGCAAAATACAGCCGTTAATGCCATCAAACAGCAATGTTTCCCTGAAAGTTTTGGCTTTTTCGCAGTGGTAATGGCGCAAACGGGAGCGGGCAAAACACAGCTTAATGCTAAAATTATGGCAGCACTTAATCCTGATTTACGTTTTTCCACGCTATTAGGTTTACGCACCTTAACCTTGCAAACATTAGATGAATACAATCAACATTTAGGCATTAATAAACAACATATTTTAGGCATTATTGGTGATAAAAACACACGCTTATTACATGAAGCGGATAAAGATAATAAAAAACAAGAAAAACAAGAGAAAGACAATGAAGAAGAGAAAGAAACCTCCACCTTAAGTGCTTTATTTAAAGAAGAGGAAACGCTTGATATTACTAAAAATTTATTTAAAGACGTTGATACCCCTTTTCCTGAGGAGTTCTGTTTTTACAATAAAAAAGATTCTAAATTAGACGCAATAACTAAAATCCCCGTATTAGTCGCCACCATTGATTATATGATTCGCGGTATTGAAACAAATAGCTCCTCTAAAACACGTTTCTTACTGCGTTTAATGACCTCTGATCTTATTATTGATGAGATTGATAGTTATAATAAAAATGATTTAATGGCAATTCATAAGCTGGTTTATTTAGTCGGTTTTTATGGCAATAAACTCATTATTTCTTCAGCGACCCTACCCGAATTATTAATTAAAAGTTTTTATCTAGCCTACTCCACAGGCTATCAGCGTTTTTGTCACTATGCAGATAAACAACAAGCCCCCCTTTATATGGGATTATTTACCCATATTGAATCCTTAAATCAAGTCACCCTTATTAAAGAAAAACTTAAAGAAAAAGCAACGGCTATTATCACCCCTTTTATTGATAAATTTTACACCGCGATTCAACAGCAAAAAGTTAAACGGCGAGCCACAATATTAGATATTAGCAACTATCTACACAGTGATGTTAATAAGAACGACCCGCAGCATGAGATATTAGCTCCCTTATATCAAACGATTTTCAATGCCAGTGAAACATTACATAAAAGCAATTATACCCTGATTGACGGGATTAAAGTTTCTACAGGGCTGATTAAATTTAATAATACAGTCGATGCTTTTCACTGTGCGCATTATTTATTAACCGAGCCTGAGTTAGAAGCCAATGCAATTATAAAAATAGAATGCTATCACGCAAGACACTTCCCGATTCGTCGCAATTATGCCGAAAAAGTATTAAGTCAATTATTAAATCGTAAAAAAAGTAAAAAAGGTAATCGTTTTAAAGAATTAACGATTGTCAAAAATGCAATAAAAGCCGCAAAAAATCAAAACAAAAAACAAGTGATATTACTCGTCGTTAGCACCACGATTATTGAAATTGGACGTGATTTTGATTTTGACTGGGGTATTATCGAACCTAGCTCACACTGGTCTATTATACAAACCACAGGGCGTATTATGCGACATCGAGAAAAAAACCGATGTGATAATGTTGTCTTACTGAGTCACTCAATGAAAGCCATCCGCTCTGCTAAAAATAATAGGCTCATTTATACCCTCCCTGGCCCTGAAACATCGCAATATCGATTAAACACTGACGATAAATATAAATCTGTTGAAGCACTATTTGAATACAAACAACTGAAACAAAAAATAGATGCCTCCATTACTTTAAAAAATACGCAAGGAAATCCAATTAAAAACCTAGAAAACCAACAAATTGAACATTTCATAACGGATAAAGCAATTGGTAGTTTACACAGTTATTTAAACCATCCATTGGAATACCTTTCTACTTTTAATACCGAGCAAAACCCCTTTCGTGGAAAATATCAACCACAAACCATTTATCAACAAGATGAACATTATCATTGGCACTGCATTGATAAGCGTAAAAAAACAACTTATAGCGTAGATAATATTGAAACAATCCACTTAAATAACCT
>WGBH01000495.1 GCA_015494435.1 Thiotrichaceae bacterium
TATCCTACTGGATTAATAAGATAAATGACGGTTATTAAATAGGGAAAAAGAAGAGGTGATGCGTTATTTTTAATTAAAATAAAGGAAAAGAATGAACAATCGTAAACTTATTCGTATCATTGCAACCTTAATAGTAGCCACTGTTGTTGGTGGCTATAATTATTTAACTAAAGATAAAGATCATACAACTGAAAATAATCCTAGTCTTAATAGTTCTCCAGCTAATGCACCTCGCCTTGATCATCAAGAACAAGTTCTTAGTAAAATTCGTAAAGAAAGAAAAAATACTCATGCTCGATTTTGGTTAGAAACACAAGGTGAGGTGATTAAACTGCTAAAAGATGACACTAAAGGGACTCCACATCAGAAGTTTTTGATCAAATTAGCGCCCGATATAACCTTACTGGTTGCGCATAATACTGCACTTGCAAAACGCGCACCGATTCATAAGGGCGATCAAGTGAAAATCCGCGCTCGTTATGAATGGAATAATCGTGGTGGGGTGTTGCATTGGACGCATGATGATCCAAAAGGCAAGCAAGAAGGGGGCTGGATTTATGCCAATGGGAAGTATTATAAATAAGGAACTTCCTTAAGTTTAATACCTTCGTCAATCGTGATTCGTAGGGTGGATAAGCGATAGCGCATCCAACAAAATCAATATGTTGCAGTGGATGCATGTAGTTTCTCATAATTAACAGGTCGGAGTCCAAGCTTTAGCTTGTGTGAGTGACAAGCTAAGGAACGTGCACGAAATAACTTCCCGATTCTAACTTGTCTTTTTATCCCAGCTTGGATGATCTCATTCGTTGCGTAGAGTGATGACTATGCGCCTCATGAGTTCATCCAATCTGAAATAAAAATTCTGCGTTATAAGTTTGGGAAGTTATTCCGTGCACGTCCCTAAAGCTTGAACTCCAAAAATATGATCTTGCCTACAGTTTGTCTCGTTCCCAAACGGGAATTTGGGAACGGTACGCCCTCGAAGGCGTTTAATTAGCATGGTGAAAGTTCGCTGGACGGGTTTTGTAAACCCCGTCCACACGTTTAGCTTAAACGCAATAAAGCCTCACAGCTTCCTGTAAGGCTTCTTTAAAACGTTCCGACGGGGTAACAAACCCCGTCGGGCTAAGGTGTAGGGATATCTTTATAGTTCTTCTATTTTGTGGTTGAGAATGACTTTATCAAGAGGATTAGGAAAAATATCTTTAGATAAACATTTTTAACAATAAGGCAACAATAACCACAATAATGGCGGCAGTGATAAACTCTTCTAGTGTCCATTCATCTGTTTCTGGTTCTGGTTTCTTTGGTGGTTTAAGCTCCTCACAGGCTTGTTTAACATATTGATCTCGCATAGCGTTAATATGCTCATGGATGGGGTTTGCTTCCATGCCCTCGAATTCTACATTACCACCACGCATTCTAATTAAAGGAATTAACATATCAATATTGGCTCTAGCAAGTATTGCATTTTGCACGGCTGGTCGTATAAATTTTTCATGGAGTTCGCAATAATCACGCGGTCCATCCTCTAATATTTTAGCAAATTCAGCAGCTTCTTTTTCATTATCTTTTTCAGGTTTCAAATCCCCTTTTTTGATCGCATCATGTTTTGCGTTATAGGCCAAATTAGCTTTAATATCAGCATGAAGACCTTTGTATATATCATTTCCAGATTTTTCAAATAATTCACGATTTTGCTTTAAAAATTTATTAAGTTCATTGATGTGAACATCAGCATCTCTAATTGCTTTTGATCTTAGCATAACCTTATAGAGAGCATCTTTTCGGTCTTGAAATTTTACCTCTACTTCATATTCTTCAAATATGGTATAGGAGGGTTCATTTTCTATAGAGGCTTCTATCGGATCTTTTACCGTATCCTCTGAGCTTCCTTTATCTTCTTTTTTTTCTTCTTTCTTCTCTGGAGGGGCTTCTTTTTTCTGAGGTTTTAATAACCCCATAGTATAAGAAAAAGGAGTAGCGGCGGTATGAACAAGTGTTTTTAGCATGGTCTTCATTAGGGGCACTTTACGGAGGTGGTTATTTCAGTGGTTAATTGAATCGCTGTGAGTCGATGATTCCATACACAGCCTGTATCAAGGGCGATTACATTCTCATCTTGATAAAAGCCGAGGCTTGACCAATGACCAAAAATAACCTTAACAGGTAATGCTTTTCTAATTGGACATTGAAACCAAGGTATTAAATGGGGGGGCTTGTCCTTAATCTCAAAGGGATTTTTTTTGAGATGAAAATCAAGAGCGCCTTTTGCTTTACTATAACGCATTCGTACAAAACTGTTCAATATATAACGGTGTCGTTGATAGGATTCTAAATTATCTTTCCATTTTATAGGGGTATTTCCATAGACATGCTTTAACCAGCGATCAGGATGTTTACCACGCAAAGGAAGCTGTATTTCTTTAGCACATGAAACAGCCTGTTTTATTGACCAAACAGGTGAAATACCCGCATGAGCCATGCAATAACCGCGTTTTTTATCAAGATGCAAAAAAGGTCGATTACGGAGCCAATTGATAAGTTCTTCTCTATCAGGGGCAGAGAAAATAGGTTTTAGACTGGGATTCGGTTTAAATAAACCATAATGGCTGGCGATTAATGAAATATCATGATTCCCTAGTACGCTAATCGCTGCTTTATCTAACTCTTTAATAAAGCGCAATACTTCTAAGGATTGGTTGCCACGATTGACTAAATCACCTGCTATCCATAATTTATCTTCTGTTGGGGAGAATTGTATTTTATCCAGTAACCGTCTAAAAGGATCATAGCATCCTTGAATGTCACCTATTGCGTATATTGCCATAGACTTTAATTTTACTACATTTAGAAATGTGCATGAAAGGGAGAGAATATATACTAAATTAACAATACAGAAATATCTATATCGGCGTATTTTTTGTAAAATGCCCGTACTACTGATCTAAACAACAAACCCTCAAAAATACATGGATAATAAGAACTATATGTCTAAAACAACTTTTTTTACTTTAATCCGCGAGCAGAAAATTGATACCCTTAACCTCACTTTTGAGGAATACCAACATAACGTCACAGGTACGACTCATATCCATCTTAGTTCCGAAGATGATAATAATGTCTTTTTTGTTGCCTTTCTAACCGTACCACAAGATTCAACAGGGGTTGCACATATCCTTGAGCATACCTCACTGTGCGGTAGTGCGCGTTTTCCTGTGCGTGATCCCTTTTTTATGATGTTACGTCGTTCTTTAAATACCTTTATGAACGCCTTTACCTCAACCGATTGGACTGCCTATCCTTTTGCAACCCAAAATCGTAAAGATTTTGATAATTTATTACAAATTTATTTAGATGCTGCCTTTTTTCCTAATCTGAATTATCTGGATTTCCGTCAAGAAGGTTGGCGGGTAGAGTTTGAGCAAGCGGATAATCCTGACAGTGACTTAGTGTATAAAGGGGTGGTTTTTAATGAAATGAAAGGTTCAATGAGTTCTCCTGTAAGGCGTGTATGGCAAACGTTACAGTCTGCACTTTACCCAACCACGACCTATCATTTTAATAGTGGTGGCGAACCCGTTAATATTCCTGACCTTAGTTATGAGGATCTAGTCGCCTTTCATAAGCGTCATTATCATCCTTCTAATGCTATTATTATGACCGCAGGTGATATTCCAGCCAGTGAGCATCAACAACGCATTCATGAATTAGCCTTATCTAAATTTGAAAAAGAAGCAATAGATCTTAGTATTCCAAAGGTTGAACGCTATACACAACCCCTACAAATCACCGATACCTATGCACTGGATGATGAAGATCTTAGTCACAAAACTCATATTGTAATTGGTTGGTTATTAGGTGAAAGTGCTAATTTGAAAGATAGCCTTGAAGCAGGATTACTTTCCTCAGTGCTATTAAATAATAGTGCATCTCCGCTACAAAAAGCATTAGAAACAACCTCGCTAGGTACTTCCCCATCTCCTCTTTGCGGTTACGAGGGGGATATGAAAGAAAGTTGTTTTGCCTGTGGCTTAGAAGGGTCAGAAGCAGAACATGCTGATGCGGTTGAAGCGTTGATTATGGATGTTTTAAAGGATATTGTAGAAAACGGTATTCCGAAACAGCAATTAGAATCTATTTTACATCAAATCGAATTATCACAACGCGAAGTTGGAGGCGCACATTATCCTTATGGTTTGCAACTGATAATGAAAGCGATGTCTCCTGTTCTTTATAATGCCGATCCTATTGAGGTATTGGATTTAAGTGCGGCGATTAAACAACTGTATCAAAATATTGAAGATCCCGACTATATTAAAAACATTACACAACGATTATTGCTGGATAATCCGCATCGTGTGCGTTTAGTGATGACACCTGATGCTAAGAAAAATCAGCAAGAAGAAAGAAAAGAAGCACAACGTCTAGCGGCTATAAAAAGTAAAATGAGCGATACTGAAAAGCAAGATATCGTTAAACTAGCCGCTGATCTAAAAGCACGTCAAGAACAGCTTGATGATCCAGAAGTTCTGCCTAAAGTGGGATTAGAAGATGTAAAAACGGATATCAAAGAGGTGAAAGGAAAAACCTCCACACTCTCAAATCAACAATCTTTAACTAGCTATATTGCAGGGACTAATGGCATTGTCTATCAACGTATCGTGGTTGAAGTTCCTTCTTTAGATCAAGAATTATCCGATTTACTCCCTCTTTATAATAGCTTGATTACTGAAATGGGTGTGGGTGATCAAGACTATTTGCAAGTACAAGCATGGCAAGCTGCTGTTACAGGTGGTATTAATGCAGGTTCTTCCATTCGTAGTGAAATCGGTGACAGTAACCGTATAAAAGGCTATTTTTCACTGTATGGAAAAGCATTAGAACGTAATCAAACCGCTTTAACTGAGTTACTGTACAGCACCTTTTTTGAAGTACGCTTTGATGAATTAAATCGACTACGTGAATTGATTGCACAGATGCGTGCATCAAGAGAAGCAAGTATCACCAATAGAGGACACTCTCTTGCTAGTTTAGCGGCGAGCGCAGGTTTATCGGCAAGAGCGGCACTTTCTCATCGTAATGGTGGTTTGTTGAGTATTCAAATGCTAAAAAAACTGGATGCTAGTCTAAAAGATGATAAAGCATTGGCTGATTTTAGTGAAAAACTACAACAGCTACATCAAAAATTAGTCGTTGCTCCACGCCAATTTTTACTCGTTTCAGACAAAAGTACTCTCCCTGAATTAGAACAAATATTAGAGACCCAATGGCGTAATATTCGTGCAGGGGAAGCGCAAGCAAGGTCTGAACTTGTTTGGACACCTTCAACCATCATGCAAGGCTGGGCGATTAGCTCACAGGTTAATTTTTGTGCTAAAGCCTATGCTGCCGCACCCTCAGGACATCAAGACTCTGCTGCACTTAGCGTACTTGGTGCTTTTTTGCGTAATGGTCACCTACATCGTAGTATTCGTGAACAAGGCGGTGCTTACGGTGGCGGTGCTAATTACGATGCGGATACCGCATCCTTCCGCTTTTATTCCTATCGTGACCCGCGTTTTGAAGAAACGCTAAAAGACTTTGATGCAAGTATCGATTGGCTACTAGATACCAAACACGATGGACAAGCATTAGAAGAAGCGATTCTAAGTGTGGTTAGTGGCATTGATAGTCCTAGCTCCCCCTCAGGTGAAGCGATTAATGCTTATTATTCAAATCTACATGGACGCGATTATCAATGGCGTAAACAAAATCGTCAAAATATATTAAATGTTAGTATTGATGATTTAGTGCGTGTCGGAGAAAAGTACTTGCAAGCTGAGAAAGGTAATATTGCCGTTATCGGTTCACAAGATGTATTGCAATCCGCCAAAGAGTTTGAGCTGGAAATCCTCAAGCCTTAATATTGAACTTAGCTGACCTACCGCGCTTCGTAACCAGATAGAGGAGGAGTGAAAGCTTTAGCTTTTCCGATGTGTTGACTAAAAAGTTAAAATTTTCACTCCACTGAAAATGGAAGAAAATCCTTATCCCGAACTGAGGTTAATTATTGCTTGAGTAGTTTTAACACGACTTTCGCCGCTTTTTGACTGGCATTTTGTCGTAATTGCAGATGCGTTTGATGAAAGCATTGACGTTCATGTTCACGCTGTTGTGAGCTTTGTTGGAACTGTTTTTCTACTGCCTGCATGAGATTGTTTGCGGTAACTTCTTCTTGAATTAACTCAGGCACAAGATATTGATCACAGAGGTTATTCGGTAGGGTGTAGTATTTTGATTTAATCATCTTAAAGCGACGAATAATAAAAGCGGTTAATCGACTCACTCGATAAGCGGCAATCATGGGGCGATTGATTAGCATTCCTTCTAAAACAGCTGTCCCTGATGCCATTAAAATTTGATCTGCTGCTGTCATGACTTGACGAGATTGTCCATTGACTAAGTGAATTTTGAGTTGAGGGGCTATTTTCTGTTGTAGCCTCTCAAATTGTTGGCGTATTTTTTTGTTGACCAGTGGAATAATCAATTGCCAATCAGGGTGTTTGTTATGAATCAGTGCTAAAGCGTGTAGAAAATCAGGTGCAAGACGTTTGATTTCCCCGTTACGACTACCTGGCAATATGGCTAATGTGTATTGTTGATTGAGTTTTAAATTTGTTCTTGCTGTTTGTTGATCTGATTGTAGTGGAATCTCATCCGCAAGGGGGTGTCCTACGAAAGTAGCGGGGATTTGATGCTTCTTATAAAAATCCACTTCAAAGGGAAATAGCGTTAGCATTTGATCAATATTTCCTCTGATTTTCTTAACACGATTTTCTCGCCATGCCCAGATTGAAGGGCTGACATAATGCAGGGTTTTAATTCCTTTTTTATGCAAACTCGCTTCTAGTTTTAAATTAAAGTCAGGTGCATCAATGCCAATAAAGAGATGAGGGGGATTGTTTGACCAGCGTTGTATGAGTGTTTTTCGTAGTGATAGCAGTTCAAGTAAACGCGCTAATACTTCGCTGAATCCCATCACAGAAAGTTTTTCGATTGGATACAGAGGATGACAACCTGCGGTCATCATCTCCTTACCTGCAATCCCTTCAAATTCTATATTGGGATGGTATTGGAGTAGGGCTTTCATCAAGCGACTTCCTAAAATATCTCCTGATGTTTCACCTGCTATAATTGCGATACGCATGATTAATATTATCGTAAAATTCCACGTTTAGAGTTAGCACAAAATCTTACCATTAACATAACGTCTTCGTATTGGGCGTATTTGGCAGTTAGTTTTTGTATGGCATCTTGCAAGGTTAAGTTTTGGCGATAAATAATTTTATGTGCATGGTGTATTCGTGCTATTGCCTCTTTATCAAAGCTCTTTCTGCGTAGACCCTCTTTATTGATACCATGTTGTTTGGTGGGAGTACCCGCGGCAACCATATAAGGAGGCAGGTCATTACTAATGGCTGCACCCATGCCTGTAAAGGCATATTCACCAATATGGCAAAACTGATGTACGAGGGTAAAGCCACCGAGAATGACATCATCACAAATAGTGACATGTCCAGCGAGAGTGGCATTATTGGCAAAGATGGTGTTATTACCAATAATACAGTCATGTGCTAGGTGTACATAGGCCATAATCCAATTATCATTGCCAAGCACTGTTTTACCAATATCTTGAGTTGTTCCTGTATTGAAGGTGCAACATTCTCGAATTACATTGCGATCACCGATAATGAGTTGGGTGGCTTCGCCTTTGTATTTTTTATCCTGCGGGACTTCTCCAATGGAAGAAAATTGGTAGATTTTATTATCTTTGCCTATATGTGTATGACCTTGAATGACAACGTGTGGGCCTATCCATGTGCCTTGATCAATTTTAACCTGTGCGCCAATGATTGAATAAGCCCCAATACTTACGCGATCGGCTAATTTTGCACCTGACTCAATAATGGCAGTAGGATGTATCAAGCTGTCGTTCCTACAGCGGCACATTTTATCTCCGCTTTAGCAGCAAGTTTTCCATCGACATGCGCTTCTGTTTTAAACACCCATAGTTTGCCTTTATGACGTAATATTTTTGCAGTTAAGATGAGTTGATCACCAGGTACCACCTGTTTTAAAAATTTCACTTTATCGACTCCAACTAGGATATATAAAGTATCGTCTTGCGGCTTTTTGTCCATAGTACGAAAGCCTAGTAGCCCTGTTGCTTGTGCCATTGCTTCAATAATAAGGACACCTGGCATAATGGGTTCATCAGGAAAATGTCCATTAAAAAAGGGTTCGTTAATAGTGACGTTTTTTATTGCTGTTAATGATTTCCCTGATTCAAATTGGGTCACACGATCAACTAATAGCATTGGATAACGATGTGCTAAAAAGCGACGTATTTCTTTGACATTCATTAAATTCATTATTTCCCCTAACGGATAGTTTTTAAAGCAGGCGATTGTACTACAAAAGAGTAAAAGTGAGGACTTAGGATTGAAGAAGCGACAAAACTTAATGTATAGGGAACTTCCAAGTAAGGAACTTCCAAGTAAAGGGCATAGTCATTTTTTTGTGGGTTAAGAAGGCTGTTAAAATTTTTGTAATGCTTGTTCTGAAAATCCTGTAATTTTAGAGATTAATGTGAAATCAATCCCTTCTTTTAGCATCGCTTTAGCTATTTTTATTTTCTCCTCCATTTTAGCTTCCTTTCTTTGATCACGTAGATATTCTTCCTCAGAATATTCATCTTTCATACGCGCATATTCTTGTGGTGTGGTTTTGTCTTTTTTAATGATTGAAAAAACTCGTTGAATCATTTTGTTTTTATAAGCTGTTTCTTCAACTTGATGATCTAAACTGTCATTAATTGCACTTAGCCACTCTTTATGGGGGAGTGGTGTTTTATCATTGACATATTTAGGGCAAAGATGAACAATTCTATGGTTGGTTTCTGGAATGAATGCGCCATCTAATTTTCTAGGTCTAAAATCGGTAATGCTTATATCCGTTTTATATTTATCTCCTGAGGTTAATACAACGATGGTATAGACATCCATCTTAGGTTTGTAATTAGTAGCACTCGAAATTTGTTCTAATAAGGCGATACAGTGATAATGTAAAAAACGATCATAATGATCGGAATAACGCTTGTGTTGGATATCAACGATAATCCGATTTTTTTTATCCTCAGCAAATAAATCAAAGCGACTATCGACGTTACCTACCGTTGGTGAAAATGATTTTTCGGTCTCTACTTTGTCAATTTCAATATCAATACCGAGAATATCTTTGACAAAAGCAGTAAAAATAGGCGGTTGAGAAAACGCTTTTTTAAAAATAACCCCATAGCGTAGGGAAGCAACTTCAATCATCGTTTAATCCGTTTTTCAAGTTGACGTATTTTTTGAGCCATTTTATCTAATTGGGTAAAACGAATAATATTTTTTCGCCATTTTCGATTTTCATTCACAGGCATTCCAGAGGAGTAGACTCCTGCTGATTTAATTGAGCGAATCACCATTGACATACCTGTAATAATTACATCATCAGCAATACTTAAATGCCCTGCAATGGCACTTGCACCGCCAATTTGGCAACGTTTTCCAATGGTTGCACTCCCTGCAATTGCAACACAGGCGGCAATGGCAGTGTGTTCACCAATACGGACGTTATGACCGATTTGAATCAGATTATCCAGTTTTACACCATCAGCAATATGGGTACTACCAAGAGCGGCACGGTCAATAGTCGTATTAGCGCCAATCTCTACCTGATTGCCAATAATAACATTGCCTATTTGCTTTATTTTATACCATTTACTTTGATCGGGTGCATAGCCAAAGCCATCAGATCCAATCACTGCACCTGAGTGAATACGAGTGTTTTGACCAATTTGGGTGTTTTCATATAAAGTTACCTTTGCATGTAGATGTGTATTTTCACCGATAGAACAGTTGTCATTGATAATTGAACCTGCTTCTATGACCACTGCTTTGGCGATAACAACATTTTTACCAATAACAACATTTGCACCAATATAAGCATCATTAGCAATGGAGGCACTCGAATCAATAACACTGCTGGGGTGAATAGAGGCAACAACAGCTTGTTCTGGATAAAAAGCAGCAACCACCTGAGCATAGGCAAGATAGGGGGATTTATTGATAAGTACATTGCCTTTATAATTTGTTGCCAAATCAGCTGTTAATATCACCGCAGAGGCATTACAAGCATCAAGTTGGGAGAGGTATTTTCGTCCTATTGCAAAGCTAATTTCACCTTTTGTTGCAGCGTCTAATGAGGATATTCCTGTAATGAGTAAATCGGCATTACCACGTAGCTCTGATGTTGTGATCTGAGCCAATTTATTGAGGGATAAAGTGGTTGTCATTCTGTTTTTTCTATTTGATTACTCTCATTTAAAACCGCCAAAACCGCCGATATTTTGTTTAAATATTGTGCTATTGCTTGTAATTAGGGAGTGAGCTTCCCTGAGTCCTGTGACCTCTAGAACGTTAGTTAAAAACCGAATCAGGATATTCCGACTACCATGAACGTCACGTCCAACACGGATGCCTTTAAAGAGAATTGAAGATTTCCCTCCAAGGTTATCCAGTATTGAACCATCCCACAGCGTTTTAGAAGTATACGATTCATTCACATCGATGACGGTTTTTCCGTACTTTTTTGCCACCCATTTCAGTGTCATCTTGAACTTATATATACGCTTTGTTAAATGGATTCGCCTATCGCTAATCCATTGCTTGCTTTTATTTTTTTCGTTGCTCAATAAGTCCCTCTTAGATAAGAGGTTATCAGTCTCTAGCATTAATGGCACAAGCTTTTCCTTTTGAAACTCAGCACCATAATCAGCCGAATTGGTTTCACTGAAAGCGGTTTGAAAAGTCCTGACACCAAGATCAAGGGCGACTATCTTTAAATGGCTTTGTTGGGTTGTATTGGTTTCTATTCTTGCCTGAATATTGGTAAACCATTGACCGTTGTAAGCACGACGATAAATATTTAATGCTTGCTCCCACTTTTCTTCATTCTCTGGATAAATCCTTATCTTTTTGCTGATGACGGTTTCCGTTTTGCTTTCCATCGTAGGAATTGATAAAGCGGGTAATGAAAGCAATGAGGGTCTTTGTGTCAAATTGATCGGTAGAATCTGCCTCTTCCAAAAGCTCGATACGCCCACCTGATAATTCAATGATCCATTTAATGAGAGGGAATCCTGTTCGAGTGATTCTATCTGATGTGGTTGCCACAAGATGGAGTGAATTTCCTTCGATAGCTCGTTCCAAAATGGCTTTACATCCGCTGGCAATGTCAGAGATAAACTGCCCGTCTGGATAGTGCTTTTTAAGCCGTCTTTCCTGTGTTTTGAGTGAGCTTTGTTGCTTCTTGCTGGATACACGCGCATAGAGGATAACAACGCTTGGTTCTTCAACTCATACTCGGTAGTGTCCTCCTTTTGTTTTCTTGACCTGATCATAGTATCCCTTCTTTATTCAATTCTGGATCGTTTCGTTGCTAATATGCTCTTTCTTCGCTATCCATTCCGTTGACTTCCACATCGTAACTCCAGTTTAGTTTTTTTTAGTTATTTTAGTGATTTTAGTTTAAATCTTCAACTGTTTCTATTGTTTTGTTCTTGTTTCATTTTTTCACGCAAATAGTCCAAAACATCATTGGTAATA
>WGBH01000496.1 GCA_015494435.1 Thiotrichaceae bacterium
TAAGTGTTTTATTCATTGATTTTATCCCATAATCATTCTTTTTTAAGCCTAGCTTTCTGCCTAATAAAGCAGATTCCAATGCATACAATAACTGATCAAAATAATGTCTATCCAGTCTTTCTGCTTCCTTCCAATAATCAATGACTTGAATTAAAGGAGCTGATAAGTCCTTATTTTCTTCCTCTTCCAGATGTTCCCTATTTTTTTCTTGACGTTGCTTTGTTATCGCAATTTCATCCAATAAAGTCTCCATTCCTTGATGTATTACTGGATCAATCGTTTTTGAGAATGCTAATAATTTCCCTGTTAGATCAGTTGAATATTTAGCAATATTTTGTGATAACTCATCGGTTTGTTGCTTTCTTCTGCCTAATTGCTTTTGACTATAAACAAGATCTTTGCGAATCATGGCATGAATACCAATAATCAATCTTCTAAATTCTTTTAGCCCACGATTAATGCGCTGATCCAGTTTAACCGCTTCTATTGAAAATTTGGTATCAATGGTTAGCTGATTCTTGGTGTCATGGGCAATCCATGCACGTCGAATCTCTTTTTTAATCGTTTTTTGTAACATCCGTAGTTTATAAGAACCTTCATCCCATGTTTTTCTTGCCTGCCTTAATAGGGTCTCATGACGTGGGTGTTCATCAATTAAATCATCAATATCTTCTAATAACACCTTCATATTTTCGAGTTCAGTATCAACCGTTTCAAGTGAAGAAACCAAAGGCTTATAAACTTTTAAAGTGAAATCATGAATTTTAGCGGAATTTCCATTGCTAAAACCAAGATCCAAGCCCTTCCATTGCCAGTTTTCAACACTATTTGAAACGCGCCAAATACCAAATAAAATAAAGGCTAAGGTACCCATAGCAATTAAAAAAAGTTGTTCACTTGGCATATCAGGTTTATTTCTGCGAAGCTTTTTAATATAAAGATACCAGCCAATTAAAAACGCAATAGCAACGATGACAAAAATGCCGTATAAAAAGGTAGCAAGCATTGGTGAACCTATGGTTTTGTTGGAAGATATTTAGGCTACTTTAAGGAAGTTCCTAATAAGTTTCAACTCACTACAATACAAAAAAAGGGCTAAGTTATCAGCCCTTTTTTAATATTTTTTAGGAATATCAAACATCCTTTATGTAATTAAAAAACAGTTTGCACTTTTTCGACTATCTCATTGCGAGGAGCTTTGTAAATTTATTCACAAACGATGAAGCGATCTATTTTTAAAGTTAAAAAATGGCTTTGTCATTAAAATGAAATTTAAATAAGTGAATCTGTATAGATTAATTTTTCTTAGCTACTTAGAAATCAAACAATGGATTATGCTCTTCATCATTATCTTGATAATCATTACGATTTCTTCTTGGAGGATAAGGTACATAGCTTTCCTCTGACCAGAACCGATTATGAGGTCTTATGGGAGCATCATAACATTGGATTATACCCCGTTGACATAAAGAACTGCGCCATTCATATTTATAAAAGTGTTTTGATACTGCTCGCTTTCTTGCTTTAAAATGCACTTTAACAGTAGGTGAATATTCTTCACGCCCAAAGCCTGTTCCAGCATCTGCGGCGGCAGCAGGAACACTGCGTTTACTTTTTTTATTACGACGTAATGAATTTCCATACCGATACATAATGCGTGGTTTTTCATTAAACACTGCTAATGCAATGACTCCCATTGCTGAATTATCACCCCATGCCTGTGCGTATGAATTATCCTCAGCAGTGAAAAAGAAACGATTAACGTGATTTTTAGCGGTTCTCCATCCTTTATAAGTCGCTATTTCATAGGGATTAAGAATATACATTTTTTCAGACGAACGTAGCCAAGATTTTTTCCCCGTCAGGATATTGCGTCCATCAATAGCAATAACAACACCAATACGTTGATTGGATGTATTACGTAAACGTAAGCTATAGCGTTTTCCTTTTTTAGCCTCAATATAAGCACGTTTTACCTTGAATGCTTTACTAGTTGTTGCAATTTGTCGAAAAACTCTACCTTGATCATCAATAATATCCACCTGAATAGGCGAATAATTGTCAATAAAATCACGTGCCTCAACCGTTGTTAATGTTAAAAGGGAGCCAAATATTAAAAGGATAAATTGAAAAAAAGTCAATTTAACCAAAGTGGTTTTTGTATTATGAAACATAATGGAAATACCTTGCTATTATTATTAGAGGGAAGAAGTGGTTCTTGCATTCTAGACAGGTGTTTCTTTCAAAACACTTAATAATAAAGACATAAAGTATCTACTTTTGTTCCATTATTGAAAGGTTCAGCAATTCTCAATTTAAAATTAGCTCATAAATCTAACCCCCCTTTGTAGTAAATACTCAATGCTCCAGTTTTTAACTCTAGATTTCTA
>WGBH01000497.1 GCA_015494435.1 Thiotrichaceae bacterium
GTCTAATACAAATGTATTATATAGTAGATGTTTTATCCCTAGTCTTAATAAAATTAACTATTTATAGGGAAGTATTTAAGATTTTTATTTTTATCTATTCAGAAGTAGAAATAGTCTTATAAAAAAATCAAGATAGGCTATAAATTACCCATTATTAGTATATTAAAAAATACTAATAATTAAAAATACAATAGAAAATATCGAAGTAGGCATTGAGATTGAAAAAAGAAGCTACTACATCTATACCTATCATTGTGGTATAAAAGTCACATTTTAGGAGGGTGAAATTCGCTATATTAATGACGAGAAAATTCTGCTCATCTTTTAAAATAAAGGTGTAGGAAGATGAATTTTATAAAGAGGTTGTAATGCTAATAAGAAAATCTTGATGGCGTTGCTGTTGTTTAGTCAATTTCATGCGTTGGCATTTAAATATGCTGGCAAGGTCTTCAATAGCGGTATCAAAGTTATCATTAATCACAATATAGTCAAATTCATGATAGTGGGACATATCTTCACGCGCTTGTCCTAAGCGTGTTTTTATAACGCTTTGTGCATCTTGTCCTCTGCCGTAGAGGCGTTGCTCTAAAGCTTTAACAGAGGGAGGTAAGATAAAGACACTGATTGCATCAGGGCGTAATTTGCGCACTTGTTGTGCGCCTTGCCAGTCGATTTCTAAAATAACATCGTGATTGCTCTCTAATTGATGATCAATGCTTTGATGGGATGTGCCGTAGTAATTTCCAAAAACTTGTGCGTATTCAAGAAAAGCGTTCTGCTTTATTTTGCTTTTGAAATTATCACTGTTAATAAAATGGTAGTGTTTTCCATTTTCTTCTCCATCGCGCATCGGACGGGTGGTATGGGATATTGCTACTTTTACAGTCGAATCTTGTTTGATTAACTGACTAATTAAGCTGGTTTTTCCTGCACCTGAAGGGGCGGAGATAATATATAAACTTCCAAGTGGCATCTTATTTCCTATTATTTTTTACAACGAATTCTTACACGTTCTGGTGCTTCTCCTACTGCAAATCCTTTAATAGCTTGAACACGAGATTGGCAGAGTGATTTAAAGGTTTGTCCTAATATAATATTATTAGCATGGTGATAAAAAATAGAAGCAGAGGCTCCAGGGTCTTTGTGTACGATACTGAGTGTGTTTCCTTGAATAAAGAGGGGCGATTGTAATGGTAATACAAAGCTAAGTTTGAGTAAGTTTTGATTGCCTTTTTTAATAGGGACTAATTGATAATTGCTAGGACGGCTTGTTGCAATACGTTTACCATTAAATTCTAGTTGGGTAAAATAATCCAGTTCAACTAAATCAGTCATAATACCATTGGCTAAGTCATTGATACTCTGCCCTGAGCTAAGCATCATATCGCTGACATTAGGATCATAAACCCATGCCATACCAACGGCGGTTAATTGTTGTTTATCGTTGGCATATAAGGTCGCAGTAGCGTTTATTTTATAGTGAAAATGCGCATAACTTGAAGAAGCAAGCAAAAGAGTACAAAGAGCAAATAATCCTATTATTTTTTTCATAGCGAAACATTAACCATTAAAAGTGTTAAAACAAACAAGGCGCTAGTGGCAATCCATGAGGCAAGGACACGTAAAATAATACCTTGAAATAGATTGCGTAATAAGGCGCTTATGATAGCAAATATAACAACTGTAATATAAATCCCTACCGAAGCACCGAATAACCAGTTATAGAAAGTATCAGCACCTAGCCCAGGTATAATAACGGGGCTGGAATCTAAACCGAGCATGACACCAGAGGCTATGCTAAACAAAGAAATCATCCATTGCACCCACGATAGGCGACAATCTAAACGTAAGGTGGTAAATAAACTGATAAATAGAGCCAGTATTAAGAGAATAAGTTCATTATTCCATTGAAGAGAAAAAGTGTTGTTGATAATAAAACCTACAATCACAGCCACACAAAATAAGAGTAGATTACGCAGCAAGTGAGCGCTGGCTTGTTGCCCTAATAAGACGCCAAGAGCAACTAAGAGAATAAGATGGGCGGGTGTCTCTAAAGGATGTAAAAAACCTTCTAAGAACCATGTAAAAGAAAATCCAATCATAATGTTGTTTTGTTTTTTGATGCGGTGAATAGGTTATGAAGAAGATATTCATCTTGAACGATTAACAATACCCTCGCCAAATCTAAACTATCGGGTGGATAAGTGTAACGCATCCACCGCAACACGTTGATTCTGGTGGATGCGCTACCGCTTATCCACCCTATAAGTCATAATTACCGAAGGTGTTAATTAAACTGCAATAATAATATCACCTGTCAAATATTCTTTTAAGTCCTGTAGATTATCTTGCTGTGTATCTAAAGGATTGATATAACGTTGATTTAATACCACTCCAAGCAATCTTAAACCCCGTTGCTTGATCGCTTCAACGCTTAATAATACTTGATTAATACAACCTAATTTATCTTCAGCAACTAAGATAACGGATAAGCCTAATAGTTCACAAAGATCAGCATTTAGTCCATCCTCACATAAAGGCGAGTAAAATCCGCCAGCACCTTCGAGATAAAGAAGTTGTTTAGGACCTAGTGTAGCAAGGCATTGTTGTTTTAGTTGCATTAAGGATAATTCATGCTGTTCCAAGCGAGCGGCGCGCGTCGGTGAAACAGGCGCTTTAAAACGGTTAGGACAAATAATATCAAGTTGTTGTTGTTTATTAGCGGCAGTTGCTAATTTCCATGCATCGGTTTTGCTTATATCATCAGACCAACCCGATTCCACAGGTTTACGCGGAGCAATATCAAACCCTTGTTGGCGTAAATACGCTATTAATTGGCATCCAAACCATGTTTTACCCACACTAGTATCTGTTCCCGTGACAAATATTCCTTTTTTTAGCTCGGCAGATTGCAATAAGCTATAGAGCTGTTGTTGCAATACTTTATTCAATCAAATTCCCCGTGCGTCCATTTTTACCAAAAATAAGTGATACCGCTTTGCCAACCACATCTTTCTGGGCTAAAAAACCAAAAAAACGACTATCATTGCTATTATCTCGATTATCTCCTAATAGAAATAAATAGCCTTCAGGTACTTGTTTTTCTTTCATAAAGCGTGAGAAGGGTTGTTTAAGTCGAGTGGTATTGATGTAGAGCTGAGGCAGGGGTTTATCATTAATATAAACAATAAAATTTTCAATACGAACACGCTCTCCCGCTTTAGCAATAAGACGTTTAATATAATGTATTTTTTTATCTTTTGGATAAAGAAACACTAACACATCATTAGCTTGCATTGTTTTATCGCTATAGCCTCTAGCAGAGACATAAATATAATCACCAGGCACTAAAGTCGGTTGCATAGAACGACTCGGGATACGGTAAATATCAAAACCAAAAACTCTCGCGCGAATAGTATTAGAAGCAGTCTTGAAA
>WGBH01000498.1 GCA_015494435.1 Thiotrichaceae bacterium
GAAAAATCATCTGCTTGCATTGCATCCCAATTATAATGCGGATTACCCCAGCGTTGCCCTGTTTCAGAAAAATAATCAGGTGGTACGCCCGCAACAACGGTTGGCATTCCTTGCTGATTGAGTAAGAAATACTTCTGATTAGCCCAAACATCGGCGCTGTCATGAGCAACAAAAATAGGCATATCACCGAATAGATAAATGCCACGTTCAGTAGCATACTGACAAATCTCCTGCCAACGTGTATAAAGCTGATATTGTTGCCAGCAGATATGATCAATTAATGTATTATTTTGTTGTTTAAAATTGTTTAATACCTGAGGATGTCTTTCTTTATAAGGCGTTGCCCACTGAAACCATGCTTTCGATGCAAAGGTTTGTTTGAGTGCCATAAATAAAGCGTAATCATCCAGCCAATAGCGTTCTTGTTGTAACCACCGTTGGTAAAGCTTGCTATTTTTATCGCAGCTATTGTTGGCATTACTTTCTAATAAAGCAGGGTTAAGCGCAAAAGCAGAATAGCATTGATAGGGCGATAAATTCCCCTGTGGCACACCCAACGGCAAAACTTGCCATAATTGCAAGCCTGCCTCTGCCATAAAATCCAACCAACGAAAGGCATCCTTGTCCAGTTTTGCAGAAGGCAAGCTTGTCGGATGCAGTAATACGCCTGCAATACGCGCATCGCCTCCCATAATATCTGTATATTGCATCATTTATTTCTACGCATGGTTCCAGAATTTTCAGGTTTACCACCGCCAATGGAAATCGCTTGTTTTAAGTTCTCAGGCGGGATAACGTCTAGTATTTCATAGAGTAATCTCAATTGGGTGCGAAATAGATTATCAAAGTCACTGACACTGTCTGATGAATTATAATCGCCAAACCACCAAAACCAGTCCGAACCTTCACAAATAGCCAATTGTAACTCTGCCTTTTCTATCTGCTTTGAGGATAAAGTATTGGATGCGATTTGCTGATCATAAATTTGTTTTGCAGCAACTAAATATTCCCATGCACGGTTTTTATCTTCTTGCCCAATCCATGTGGAAAAAGAGCCATAGACCCAGCTTCCAGAGCAAAGCTGATCTACAGATGTGGCATCGAGTTGCGCTGATAATTCAGCAAAGGTACTCATCTTAATTTGTGGATCATTGGATAATTTTTTGTATAAAGCATCCAGAAAGGGATAGCCATTATCAATATAGTATTCCCATGCATTTTCTCCATCGAGAATAATCGAAACCACCTGATTACCTGCATGATCACCAAGAAAATGATCAATATTTCGTAAATGCCCAATAAAATCTTGTGCCGCATCTTCTGCATTCCAATGGCTGTATTCAAAACCAATAAAATCGGATAAACCATCATCACGAAAATACATTTTGGTATCGCAATCTTGATATTGATAGGGCTTGAATAAAGCACGTTTATTATTTATGTCCTCTTGCTTGCAAGCCACTAAATGACAGGTGTTTCGCCATACATCCTCTCCTGATGCAGTCCAACGAATATTAAACTGATCCAATAATTGAATCGCGTCGGGGCTTAAACCACCTTCTGAAAGCCAAACACCGTTAGGTTTTTGATGAAAGTAATGCTCAAATACCTCGATACCTTTTTTCAGATGCCAATAAGAACGTGAGATACCATCAGGATAATGACTACAGTTAGGCGACGGTGCAAATGGCAAGGAACAAACCATATTATCAAAGTTATTCAGTAGCGGAATAATTGGATGGGCATAAGGTGTTAGTGATAATTCAATCCGCCCTTGCTCTGCTAGGGTACGATAGCGGGGAATAATACCCGCTAAGCTTTCATAAATAAGCCTCAGCAGATCATAACGATCTTCAAGCGTATAATTATGTTCTTTTTTCATTAAACGCTGTGCAACGTCCGTGTGTCGGAGTGAATGCCCTAGCCATGCAAGGTGATACCAAACGAGAAGATCAATAAAATACTGATCTTCTAAATAACCCAGTGGAAAATGATGATGCGCATCCACTTGATTCATAGCATCATCTAAGCAATCAACAATACGTTTAAAAGCAGGGTAAGGTTCAATAAGGCGTGGCGCATAGCAACGTTTACAATCTTCAACTAATTGTTTGCGTTCTTCAATGTCTGAAGGTATTTCACTTACCCCTGTTAGCAAAGCCAGCAAAGGATCAGATATTTCACCCAATAATTCACGATGTTGATTGAGAAATTGATCCAGCTCACTAACATAGTCATCTAGTTGTTCTAATAAAACGGGCGAAAAATTAATAACGGCACGCATTTTAGGATGATTCTCCAAATGTGCCGCCATATCGGTATAGTCTTTAATACCATGCAAATAGACCCAAGGCAGTTGATATTTGCCATCAAGCCCTTGGCGATAATAAGGCTGATGCATATGCCAACAAAGTACGACGTTTATCAATAGGTGTGCCTCCAGTTTTCCGTGTCATCCGCTAAGGAATATAGTCTCTGATCTAACATTAAGGGGGTCACCAGCACAATCCCCTCTGCTGTTACATGAAAACGTTTTGCATCTTCTACAGAATCTTCGCCAATAATCGTGTTATCAGGAATAACGGTACCTTTGTCAACAATGACCCGTGTGAGACGACAATTTTTTCCAATATGTACTTTAGGGAGAATCACACTGTCTTTTATTAAAGAACGTGATTCAATAGTGGTTGCAAATGAAATGACTGAGCGTTTAACCCGTGCCCCTGAAAGAATACAACCTGCTGAAATCAAAGAATCAATCGCTGCTCCGCGACGGTCTTTATCATCAAAAATGAATTTTGCGGGTGGATTTTGAGTTTGATAGGTCCAAATTGGCCAGTCGCGATTGTAAAGATTGAGTTCTGGCTCAATTTGACAAATTTCCATATTCGCTTTCCAATAAGAATCCAGATTACCTACATCACGCCAGTAAGCGGGTTTACCTGTTGCTTCATTACGAAAAGCATAAGCCATTGCTACTGAGTCCTTAATTTTACGTGGAATAATATCTCGACCAAAATCATGTGAAGAATTGGGCATAGCTGCATCTTCAACCAGTGCATTGTATAAAAAACGGGTTGAGAATACGTAAATTCCCATTGAAGCTAATGCTACATCAGGGTTTCCTGGCATGGCTTGTGGATTATCAGGTTTTTCGCTAAAGCCTGAAATACGCATATCATCATCTAATGACATCACGCCAAAATCTTTCGCTTCTTCTAAAGATGCTTCTATACAGCCAACGGTGAAATCAGCCCCTGATTGAACATGCTGAATCAGCATTTTGGTATAGTCCATGGTGTAGATATGGTCACCACCGAGTACAATGACATACTCTGCGGCATGGCGTTGCATAATATCTAAATTTTGATACAAGGCATCTGCTGTGCCTTTATACCATTCTTTTTCATCGGTACGTTGCTGTGCAGGTAAGAGTTCAACAAATTCGCCAATTTCATCACGCATAAAGCTCCAGCCGCGTTGCAAATGGCGTAGCAGTGAATGTGCTTTATACTGTGTTAATACACCAATTTTGCGTAAACCTGAATTAACACAGTTGGATAAAGCAAAATCAATAATACGGTATTTACCACCAAAAGGAACGGCGGGTTTAGCGCGCCATTTGGTTAAATCTTTCAGTCGTGAGCCTTCGCCACCTGCTAATATCAACACTAAAGTCTTACGGTTTAACTCGGTGACCATACTAGGTTCGATATAATATTGATATTTTTTAGACTGCTCTCTTTGTTGTTTTGTCATTATAGAACTCCCCGTTTTCAACGTACTGATTCATTGCAAAATGCAATGCACCTTGCAAACCAAGACGTGTATTAGTGACCAGATACAATGCTGTTTTTTCAGCTAAATGTCGCATCCTGCCTTTATTTAAATAATGTCTTAAAAATTGTTCTTCCTGCATCCAGGGCAGAATATGTATGGCAATCCCCCCTGCAATATAAATACCACCTGCGGGTTTATAAAGCAGTGCCAAATTCCCAATATAAGCGGCATAAATTTGTACAAATAAATCAATAGCCGCTTTTGCTTGAGGATGCCATTGTGCATTCGTATAGGTTGCCAGATGATGAATAATCTGCGTCATCGTGGATGTTTCCGTACTTTTAATTGCCAAATCATCAGGATTGAAAAATTGATATAATTTTACTAATCCTTCCCCAGATAAAATACGTTCATAGGAAACATGCTCGTAGTATTGCCTTAAAAATCGCAGTAATTCAATTTGTTGTTCACTAACAGGCGCAAAATCACAATGCCCTCCTTCAGTTGAAAATAATTGTGGTGGTGTTTGGGTGTTATCCATCCATGCTAAGCCAAGACCTGTTCCAGCACCTGTGACCACAGTAATTGCTTGCTTTTTCTCCTTGGCAGGATTTAAAGTAATATAATCCTCTTTGTTCAAATGATGAATGCCCATTGCTGCTGCTTGAAAATCATTAATAAAGCAGACTGCTTTAAGCGAAAACTCTTCTTGTAACTGTTGCTGATCCAATGTCCAGTCAAGGTTTGTGAGGTGACTTCGCCCCTGTGTAATTACACCAGGTAATGCCAGACACATTAGGTCGATAGCTGGCAATATTTCTGGTGTTACTTTTTGAAGAAAGTCGTTAAGTAATAATGAAAAATTATTAAAATCAGCACTCGCATAACGCTGTTCATAGATTATCTTAATTTTCTTTATATCTACTTGATCAATATCATATAAACATAACCAACTTTTAGTCCCACCGATATCAGCCGCTAATATATACATTATTACACCTTATTTGCTCTATTTTCTGACATCGTTTTACGATAATAATTGATTAATGCATTAGTGGAGGAGTCATGAGAGGTTGTTTTAAAGGGTTGATGAATTTCATTTAAGATGCGTTTGGCAAGTTGTTTTCCGAGTTCAACGCCCCACTGATCAAATGAATTCAGGTTCCAAATAATACCTTGTACAAAGATTTTATGCTCATATAAAGCAAGTAGCATACCTAAAGAGTGTGGTGATAATTTATTAATCAAAATGGTGTTGCTTGGGTGATTTCCTTCAAACACCATATGGGGAATACTCGTTTCTCCGCCGCTTAATATGCGCCCTGTTGCTTGTAGATTTTTTTTAGTTTCTTCAAGATTTCGACCCCGCATTAATGCTTCTGTTTGTGCAAACACATTTGCAATCATAATATCGTGTTGTTCCTGAAACACTGTATGCGTTTGCATAGAAACAATAAAATCAGCAGGCACCATTTTTGTACCTTGATGTAAAGATTGGTAAAAAGCGTGTTGTCCATTAATACCTGAAGTGCCCCAGATAATCGGTCCTGTTGCATAATCGATTTTATTACCGTAACGATCTACCGATTTTCCATTGCTTTCCATATCCGCTTGCTCTAGGTATTGAGGTAAGCTACGCAGAAAATCATCATAAGGTAAGATGCCATAGGATTCGGCATGGAAAAAATTATTATACCAAATGCCTAGTAATGCCATAATCACAGGCATATTTTGTTCAAAGGGAGCTTCTTGAAAATGCTCATCCATTTCAAGCGCACCGAGTAATAATTTATTAAAATTATCAACACCCACCGCAATCACAATTGATAAACCAATGGCTGACCATAAGGAGTAGCGCCCACCGACCCAGTCCCAAAACTCAAACATATTATTAGGATCAATGCCAAATGCTTTGACTAATTTTGCATTGGTTGAGACGGCAACAAAATGTTTGCTCGTGGCTTTTTTATTTTGCCCCATTTGCTCTAATAACCAGTTTCTAGCCACATGAGCATTACTTAGCGTTTCTTGGGTGGTAAAGCTTTTTGAGGCAATAATAAATAGCGTTGTTTCAGGATTAAGATTTTCAAGCGCACATTGAATATGCGCGCCGTCCACATTGGAAACATAATGCAGTTGCAAGTTTTTATAATGATACGGTTTTAATGCCTCGTAGACCATTCGAGGGCCCAAGTCAGAGCCTCCAATGCCAATATTGACGACATCGGTAATTGCTTTTCCTGTAAATCCCTTCCATTCGCCTGATTGTATTTTTTCTGAAAATTCCTGCATTTTATCAATGACGGCTTGCACTTTTGGCATCACATCTTTGCCATCAACATAAACGGGTTTATCGGTACAATTTCTCAGGGCGGTATGTAAGACAGAACGATTTTCGGTGTTATTTATTTTATCACCATTGAACATACGTTCACGCCATTGTTCAAGATTAGCTTCCCTCGCTAGTTTACAAAGTAGCGGAATGGTTTCTTGGGTAATGCGATTTTTAGAATAATCCAGTAGTAAATCACCTTGCTGTAATGAAAATTTATCAAAACGATGCGGGTCAACACTAAATAAGCGTCGCATATGTAAATTTTTTATTTTTTCAAAATGTTGTTGTACTTTTGTATAAGAAGGAAGTTCGGTAAAAGGTTGGTTTTTTTGATTATTCATGTGATTCCGAGGGTGGATTGATCCAATAAGGTCATTTCATTAGTGAATGTAGTAATCGTTGCAATCGGTAAATTTTTACCTTTACGCCATTGTGCTACGCTGTCCTTTTTATTAGCCCCTGTAATTAAGCGTAATAAGGTTCTATTTTGACTTAATGCAGTTATACTCATTGAAACACGTTCCGCAGGCGGTTTTGGTGCATTAAAAACCGCATGAACGAGTTCGCTCTTATTGTGTTGATGATTAGGAAATAGGCTGGCAGTGTGTCCATCTTCTCCCATTCCTACTATGACTAGATCAAAAGGCAATGCAATATTAATGATTTGTTGGTATTCTTTAGCGGCTTTAATCGCACCTAATTCAGCGGGAATAAAATGAATATTTTGTTTTGGAAAATCAATTTTATCCAATAAAGTGCGTTGAATGATTTGACTATTACGTTGCGGATGATGAATAGGTAAACAGCGTTCATCTCCCAAATAAAGTTGCCACTTTTCCCAATGACAAATCTCTTTAGCTAGCAAACTATAAACCCGTTCGGGGGTCGTTCCCCCTGCTAACACTAGCTTAAAAACACCATGCGTATGAATGGCGTGATGCGCCGCATCAATAATAATATCCCGTGCGGTTAAAGCAACCTCTTCAGGTGTTGGTTTTACATGCCAATGATTCATTATTTTCTATTCTCATAATATTTACCTATTTATGCTTCCTTATCCTCTTTAATTAAATACCTTTGCCAATTATGCTTTGTAGGCTGGATAAGCGATAGCGCATCCATCAAAATTAAGGTGTTGCGGTGGATGCGTTGCACTTATCTACCCTACAATTCAAATTTGGCGAAGGTATTGATTAAGGAGATATAAACTTTATAAACTTATTCAGGCTCCAAAGAACTACGCCAATATTGCCCTTCTTTTTCAAATAGACGCAAGGCTTCATCAGGTCCCCAGCTAGCTGCGGGATAGGTTTGAATATAATCTTGTTGTGATGACCAAGAGTGTAGTACAGGATCAATTATTTTCCATGATGCTTCGACTTCATCAGCACGTAAAAACAGACTATGATCACCTTCCATTACATCCAGCAATAGACCTTCATAACCATCACGACCTTCCTCATCATTAAAGCTAGCATCTAAGCTAATCACTTTAGTTTTCATATCTAGTCCTGGTTTTTTAACTGTTAGCTCTATGCGCAAAGATTCATCAGGTTGAATCCCAATCAAGAGCCAGTTTGGTTTAAACTGCTCTACTTGTGAAGTACGAAAAAACTGCTTCGGTGTTTGACGAAAACAAATTGCAATCATTGAATGTTTTTCTTTCATACGTTTGCCTGTGCGTAAATAAAACGGCACACCGCGCCAACGCCAGTTATTAATATAGAGTTTTAAAGCGGCATAGGTTTCACAAACACTGTCCTGTGGAATATTGTCTTCTTGCAAATAACTTTTGATTGCATTGCCTTTTACATCACCAGCGGCATATTGAGCTCGAAAAGCATGGCTAGAGACAGCACCTTTTGCAATAGGGCTAATGGAGCGTAATAACTTTACTTTTTCATCGCGCAAATCTTCAGCCTGCATTGAAACAGGGGGTTCCATTGCAACCAATGATAAAAGTTGCAATAAATGACTTTGAATCATATCCCGCAATGCACCAATTCCATCGTAATAGGCACTGCGCGAGCCAATACCAATGGTTTCAGCATGAGATATCTGCACATGATCAATATAATTACGATTCCATAAAGGTTCTAGTAATAAATTAGCAAAGCGGAATACCTGTACATTTTGCACCGTTTCCTTGCCTAAATAATGATCTATTCGATAAATCTGTGATTCCTTCAGATAACGCTCAAAATGCCGTTGTAGATTTCTAGCGGTTTCTAAATCAGAGCCAAACGGTTTTTCGACGACAACCCGTCGCCAGCCTTGATCTTCTGTTAATAGATTAACCTCACTCAGTGAAGTCGCAATAGAAGCGTACATTGAAGGCGGTAAGGAGAAATAAAAGGCAATATTGTTTGAAAATTTTTGCTGTCCTATATAATCACTCAAGAGTCGATAGTCTTCTTTTGTTTTTAGTCCTGAGCGTAAACAATCTAATCGACGACAAAAGCCTTCAAAAATGGACTCATCCAAGCCACCTCTAGCACGTTCTTTAAGGTCTGTTTTTAACTCAGCCAGCCACTCCTTTCTATCTGCAATACTACGTGCTATCCCTAGAATATGAATATCTTTTGGTAATAAATCATCGACATATAAATGATAAAGAGCAGGCATTAATTTAGTTCTGGCTAAATTACCCGTTGCGCCAATAATCACAAAGGTACAATTCTCTAAGGGTTTTTTCATTATTTTTGTATCCATTGAGTATGGAAAAACTCACCACGAGGTTGGTCAACACGTTCATAAGTATGTGCACCAAAATAATCACGTTGCGCTTGTAGCAAATTAGCAGAGGTTCTTTTGGAAGTGTAGGCATCAAAGAAATTGAGCGCTGAGGCAAAGGCTGGCATTGAAATCGCTCGGCCTACTCCTTCTTGTACTGTTTTCCTCCATCCTGATAAAGCAGAGTTAATGGCATTGATGAAAAATTCATCCATTAAGAGATTCTCTAATTGTGGATTTTTATCATAAGCCTGTTTGATATTATCAAGAAAAGCACTGCGGATAATACACCCTCCGCGCCATGTAAGGGCGATATTGCCATAATCCAAATTCCAGCCATATTTGTTTGAGGCGTTTTGCATTAACATAAAGCCCTGTGTATAGGAGATAATTTTTGCGGCGTAAAGACCATCTCGCAATGCGGCTAGTGTTGCATCCATATACTTGCCTTCAAAACGAAACGCTTTTTTAGGAGGGTAAAGTTTGCTGGTTTTAATACGCGAGGTTTTTAATGCTGATAATTGACGAGCATAGACAGCTTCACCAATCAGTGTTAAGGGGACACCTTGTTCTAATGCGCTAACTGCTGTCCAAAGACCCGTACCTTTTTGCCCAGCCGTATCAAGAATTTTCTCTAATAGAGGCTCTCCATCTTCATCCTTAGTCCCCATAATGTCAGCAGTGATTTCAATCAAATAAGAGCTTAAAACCCCCTTATTCCATTGACTAAAGACCCATTTCATCTGTCCATAATCTAAGCCTAACCCCTCGTGCATAAACTGATAGGCCTCTGCGATTAGCTGCATATCGCCATATTCAATACCATTATGCACCATTTTTACATAATGCCCCGCCCCTCCTTCACCAATCCACTGGCAACAAGGCTCACCATTAACCTGAGCTGCAATGGATTGTAAACATTGTTTTACCTCAGGCCATGCTGCAGCATTACCTCCTGGCATAATAGCAGGACCAAAACGAGCGCCTTCCTCACCGCCTGAAATACCTGCACCAACAAATAAAATGCCTTTTTCTTTTAGCGTTTGAGTACGACGAACCGTATCAGGATAGTGCGAATTACCCCCATCAATAATAATATCACCGTCATCGAGTAACGGTAATAATTCCTCAATCACAGAATCAACAGGACTACCAGCAGTAATCATTAATAATATTTTGCGGGGTGAGACTAAAGAAGAAACCAGTTCTTGATAAGAATAGCAAGCAATCACTATTTTATCTTTTGCCTCTCCTGTTATAAATTCTTGCGTATTCTTTTGATTACGATTGTATATCGCCAAGCTAGCATCATGATCAAGAAGATTAAGTGCTAGATTTTGACCCATTACCCCTAAGCCAATGAGTCCCATGGAGGCTTGTTGCATTGTTTTTAACCTTTAATTTTAAATTGAAGTATGAAACTTCCTGCGAATTAATATTGAATCCCCAAAACTATAGTAGAATAATTAATTTAGACCTTAAATTTATATTTATTGATTGATCGTATTTTCTACCAAATAAAGGCTAAGTAGTTAAAAGTAAAGCCCTTATATAA
>WGBH01000499.1 GCA_015494435.1 Thiotrichaceae bacterium
AAAGAGACGCTTCTTACCGCTTAATAAAACAGCGATAAAAAAACAACGTACTTTAAAAACCATCTCAGAATGGCTATGGTTTTCTATTGTCTGGATTTATTGCTGTTCAGGTAAAGTGTAAACTACTTTTTAGGTATATGAAGGATGCCATACAAAACTAAGTGGATTTACTACTTGAAACCTCCTAACCTAACTTGAATTTCACCTTAATGACTAACTTAAAAACCATACAACTCAAAGGTAAAATTAGATGACTTTGCCACCTTTAGCGTCACAATCTTCTTTAGATGTTTTAACCCATCCTTTACCTTTACAACTATTTTGCCCTTTACAAGCACTCGTTGCAGTTGCACATTCAGATTTTCCTTTACAAGCGTTAGTACCTGAACATTTGATTTCTGCGACTGTTGCTGCTGGCTCTGTTGCTGGTTTTTCTACTTTTGCCGTTTTATCAGTTGCTGCTTTATCGCCACCACCACAGGCTGCTAATAATAATGCTGATGTAGCTGATGCAAGTGCTATACCTGATAATTTTTTAACTGATCCCATTGTTTATTCCTCTCTTATATTAGTTTTTATTTAAACACATCTAAAATAAAAATCATCTATAACGTGCTTCAAATTTATTCATATGTATGACGAAAGACACGTCCTATACTCGGAAAGATACGGAGTATAAAGTAATTTAGATTCATATAATATAACTTTTCTTAGTCTTTTGCTTCTGCTTCACGAGCAACAGCACGATAACCAATATCCTCCCTATAATATACGCCATCCCACTGTATAGAGTCTGCTACGGCATAGGCAATTTGTTGAGCCTCTGTTACAGTATCCCCTAAACCAACCGCACACAGCACACGACCACCATTGGTCACAATATCCTTTCCTTGAGTGCTTGTGCCTGCATGGAAGATTTTTGCATTGCTGTTAGTTTGAGCAGATAAACCTGAAATAACCCTCCCTTTAGCATAATCATTAGGATAACCGTCTGCCGCTAATACAACCCCTAATGCGGCGCGTGAATCCCATTTAACCTCTATTCTGTCCAGTTTTCCATTCAGTGCGGCATTTATAAGTTCTACCAAGTCAGATTTTAAACGCATCATAATAGGTTGTGTTTCTGGGTCACCAAAACGGACATTGTATTCAAGCACTTTTGGTATTCCATCACTACCGATCATCACACCTGCATATAAAAAACCTGTAAAGGGATGCCCTTCGTTTGCCATGCCTGAAATAGTGGGTTCAATGATCAATTTCATAATACGTTGATGCATTTCTGGCGTTACAACAGGGGCAGGAGAATAAGCGCCCATACCGCCAGTATTAGGGCCTAAATCGCCATTATCTCGTGCTTTATGATCTTGTGAACTAGCTAACGGTAAAATATTTTTACCATCTGCCATCACAATAAAACTCGCCTCTTCCCCTTGCAAAAACGCCTCCACTACGACTCGATGCCCCGCCTCACCAAAGGCATTGCCTGCTAACATATCCTTAACAGCATCCACCGCTTCTTGTTCAGTTTGCGCTAAAATAACCCCTTTACCCGCTGCCAAACCATCTGCCTTAATCACAATCGGAGTGCCTTGCTGTTTTATATAAGCTATCGCCTCTTCTATCTTGGTGAAATTGCCATAAGCAGCGGTTGGAATATGATGCCGTGCTAAAAAATCTTTAGTAAAAGCTTTAGAGCCTTCTAACTGCGCAGCTCCTTTCGTTGGACCAAAACAGCGTAAACCCGCTTCAGTAAATTGATCCACCACTCCCATTACCAGCGGTACTTCAGGACCAACAAGGGTTAAATCAATATTATTTGTTTGTGCAAAGTGAAGTAAACCCTCTAAATCTTCTGCTCCAATGTCTATATTTTGCAACTTATTTTCTAAAGCCGTACCTGCATTGCCAGGAGCGACAAAAACACGCGAAATATTATCAGATTGCGCTATTTTCCAAGCCAATGCATGTTCACGCCCACCACTTCCTATGACTAAAATATTCAATTTCTACTCCCACACATAATTGATAAGCCAAAGAGTATAGTATAGGAAGCTTAATCAATAAATGGCATTGACTAGAACGAGGTGAGAAGAAGATTTCTCTGGCAATGTCTCTATAATGCCCTATTATTTTGCTCTTTAATCATCAAAGAGCAAAGAACACTATGCAAGTAATTCTCGCCAATCCCCGTGGCTTCTGCGCGGGAGTAGACCGTGCCATTGATATCGTTGACCGAGCGCTTGAGCTACTCGGCGCACCTATTTATGTTCGCAATGAAGTGGTGCATAACCGCTATGTAGTGAATAATTTACGCGATAAAGGCGCTATTTTCGTTAAAGAATTAGATGAAGTTCCCGATAATGCAACCGTTATTTTTAGCGCGCATGGCGTATCACGTAGCGTACAAAATACCGCTAAAGCGCGTGGTTTAAAAGTTTTCGATGCAACTTGTCCATTAGTAACTAAAGTGCATATGGAGGTGCTACGTTATAGTCGAGAAGGACGTGAAGCGGTTTTAATTGGTCATAAAGGACATCCTGAAGTGATTGGAACAATGGGACAATATGATACCTCCTCTGGCGGTAAAATTTATCGTGTTGATTCACCTCAAGAGGTTGCAGAGCTATCAATCAAAAATCCCGAGAAATTAGCATTTGTCACGCAAACAACGCTTTCAGTAGATGATAGTATTGTGGTGATTGATGCATTGACCAAACGTTTTCCACATATTATCGGCCCTAAAAAGAACGATATTTGCTATGCGACACAAAACCGTCAAGACGCATTAAAAACGCTCTCTAAAGATTGCGATATTGTCTTAGTAGTCGGTTCACCAAATAGCTCCAATTCAAACCGTTTACGAGAAATCGCCGAAAAAAGAAATATTCCCGCTTATCTTATTGATGGAGCAGAAGATATTGATCCCAAATGGCTAGAAGGAAAATCACGTATAGGCTTAACCGCAGGTGCATCCGCTCCAGAAATATTAGTTAAACGTGTCACCGAACGCTTAAAAGAGTTAGGCATGACAATCACGACCGATGACCGTGGAATTACCGAAAATGTAACCTTTGTGTTGCCAAAGGAGTTACGTGATATGCGTTCTCAAGCGAAAAGCTAACACAGGATGGATACTTTATTTCCTTCCTAGTACGTTACCCCGTTGCAGTATCTAAACTCTGCAAAGGAATAAAGCTTTCCAACTTATCCACTACGCTCTGCCATAAGCTTTGATAGGGCGATGTTTTGAGATAAGTATCAAAATCACACTGTGCATCTTTCGCTTCCGCTTCAATCATAGCTTTTATATGTTGATAATCAGCCCATGCCGCATTATAGGCAAGGCGCTGGTCTATTAATCTTTGCTTCTCTTTTTGCTTTTCTTGTTTCTTTTCAGGTGATTCTTTATCACTATCTGTCAGGAATAATAAACCTTTTTTTAAAAGAGTTAGTAATTTTTTAAAGTAAATTAAAGGCTTATGTATCGTAGTGTTTATAAAACATTGAGCAAAGTAATTTAATAATCCTTGTGCCTGTTGTAGATCGTCCATATTTCTTAATAACGGCTCTAATTGATACTGTAGTTTTATTGGTAAAACAGAAGGATATTCAAACACAAGTACCATATTTTCCTGTTGTGGGTCTTCTTTTGCCTCATTCTTTGTTTTTTCTTTCTTCTTGATTTTAACCTCACTCTCTATTTTTTTCTTATCTTTGATCTCAATCTCGTTTTCGATTTTTTCTTCATCTTTACTTTCAGTATCATTCTTTGTCACTGTCTGTTGATTGTCAGTTGTGGCTATCATTGTCTTATTTGTCTTATCTTTGATCTCAATCTTGTTTTCGATTTTTTCTTCATCTTTACTCTCAGTAGCATTCTTTGTCACTGTCTGTTGATTATCAGTTGTGGCTATCATTGTGTTATTTATCTTATCTTTGATCTCAATCTTGTTTTCGATTTTTTCTTCATCTTTACTCTCAGTATCATTCTTTGCCACTATCTGTTGATTGTCAGTTGTGGCTGTAATTGTGTTATTTGTCTTATTATTTATATTAGCTAATGCTGGAATTTGCTTTTCATCAGCTTCTTCTCTAGGTGATGATAAAGAGAATCCTGAATCAATAGGATTCTCTTTATCATCAGCAGGCAGTAAAATACGGGGGTTATTATTGTTTATGCCAAAATAAGCGGTTCCCCAATGCGCTAAATCAAAATTAATCGACATCCAATGACCGTATGTTCCACAACGGGTTATAATCACATTTTTTTCCTGCAAGGAGCGCACCGTAGTATTGGCATGATCATTACGAATACCTGTCAACTGCTCTAATCTTGTGCCATTCATATCATCTTCGAATTTGTCATAGCCAAGGGTTTGATTATGAATCGCTAATAAAATGCGCTGTTCGTAGCTTGTTAAGATTGTTTTAGCCATCTGAGTAAACAAAGCATTCTCAATGACCTGTAGTTCATCTGGGTGTAAATTAATTCTATTTTCAGGTAAAAGGGATGGGTTTTGGCAAGTTTTGGGAGAAATAGCGTCTGTATTAACGTATGATTGTGTGAGCATAATTAATCTCGTTTTAAGATTTTTTGTGAAGTGCTGCTGTTTTGTTTGTGTCAAAACAGTGGCGCGATTTATATAAAAATCAACCATCTTGGCTGACTTGCATGTTTATGTCCTACTACAATCCGCCTTTTTTTGAAAAAAAGCAATAAAAAAATTAAAAATGAAAATAATTTGATCTAAAAACGAAGAAATTTTCAACATATTCAAGCGATAGCGTTCGCTGGACGGGTTTTGTAAACCCGTCCACACGTTTAGCTTAAACGCAATAAAACCTCACAGTTTCTT
>WGBH01000500.1 GCA_015494435.1 Thiotrichaceae bacterium
GTAATATTAAAAAATAAATATTTGTGTTGTTAAGTATTTTGGAATGAGGTGTTAAATGGCAATCAGTCTACTGGGTCGAAAAGTTGGAATGACTCGGATATACAATGAGGATGGTTCTGCTACGCCTGTTACAGTTTTGGAGATGACTCCTAACAAGGTGTCTCAGGTCAAGACTTTAGAAATCGATGGTTACACAGCTATTCAGTTGGTTGCAGGTTCTAAAAAAGCATCTAGAGTGAATAAGGCACAAGCTGGTCATTTTTCAAAGGCAAATACGGAAGCTGGCTCGCAGATATGTGAATCGCGTGTGGATAATATTGAAGATTACGAATTAGGTTCGGAAATCAAAGTTGATATTTTTGAAGAAGGTCAATTAATAGATGTGACAGGCACTAGCAAAGGTAAGGGGTTTGCAGGTGTTTTGAAACGTTATAACTTTGCTGGAAAAGATGCAACCCATGGTAATTCAATCAATCATAGAACCCCTGGTTCTATTGGTCAGAACCAGACCCCAGGGCGTGTTTTTAAAGGGAAAAAAATGACAGGGCATATGGGGGATGTTAGAACAACAACGCAAAATCTTACAGTTGTTCGTATTGATTTAGATAAAAATTTATTGCTAGTGAAAGGCGCAGTGCCAGGAGCAACTGGTGGTCATGTTTCTGTGAAAGCAGCAGTTAAGGTTAAAAGGTAATAGCGATGAAAGTTGATATGACGAACGGTAGTTCAGTCGATCTCGATGATGCTGTTTTTGCGAGAGATTTTAATGAGGCGTTAGTTCATCAAGCGGTTGTAGCATATCAAGCTAGATCACGTTCAGGTACTAAAGCACAAAAAAGCAGATCAGATGTTAGTGGTGGTGGTGCAAAACCATGGCGTCAAAAGGGTACTGGTAGAGCAAGAGCGGGTACTTCGCGCGGTCCAATTTGGCGCAAAGGTGGTGTAACTTTTGCAGCTCGTCCTCGTGATTACTCTCAAAAATTAAATAAAAAAATGTATCGCGCAGCGATGCGATCCATTTTTTCCGAGTTGGTGAGACAAGAGCGTTTTGTTGTTGTAGATGGTTTTAACATAGATAAGCCAAATACTAAAGCGATGATTGCTTTTCTTCATACTGTTGATGCTGATAAAGGTGCTTTATTGGTGACAACAGAAAATAATATTAATGTGAATTTGTCTTCTCGTAATATTCCTTACTGCCAGTCTTCAAGTGTTTCAGGTTTGAATCCTTTGAGTTTGGTGTCTCATGATAAAGTAGTCGTTACATCAAAGGCATTGGATAAGATTCAGGAGTGGTTAGCATGATTAGTATAAGTCAGCAACGTTTATATCATGTGGTTTTCGGTCCTCATGTCACGGAAAAATCAGTGCTACAAACTGAACAAAATAATATGCATGTTTTTAAAGTCTCAGTTGATTCTACGAAGCGTGAGATTAAGCAGGCTATAGAAATGCTATTCGAGGTTGTAGTTGATAATGTTCGTACAGTTAATGTGAGAGGAAAGCAGAAAAATTTTGGGCGAAGAACAGGTAAGCGTAAAGACTGGAAAAAAGCCTATGTTCGCTTGGCTGAAGGTCAAACACTTGATGTGTCAGTAACATAGAAGGTTAATTATTATGCCAGTTATTAAGATGAAACCTACCTCGCCGGGTCGCCGACATCAGGTTAGGGTAGTAAATAAAGATTTACACAAAGGGAAGCCTCACAAAGCTTTGCTAGAAAAGAAAAGCAAATCAGGCGGTCGTAACAATAATGGTCGTATTACTACTCGTCATATTGGCGGTGGTCATAAGCAACACTATCGTATTATTGATTTTAAGCGCAATAGTAAAGATGGAATTCCAGCTGTAATAGAACGTATTGAATATGATCCTAATAGAACAGCAAATATAGCGTTGCTAAAATATGCGGATGGTGAACGCCGTTATATCATTGCTCCGAAAGGTTCTAAATCAGGTGATGCAATACTTTCTGGTGAAGATTCACCTATTATTGCTGGTAATGCATTGCCAATGAATTTTATTCCTGTTGGAACAGTGATTCACTGTATTGAATTAAAGCCTGGTAAAGGTGCTCAGCTTGCTCGAAGTGCAGGTACATCAGCTCAACTAGTTGCGCGTGATACTCGTTATGCAACTTTACGTTTGCGTTCAGGAGAGATGAGAAAAGTCTTGTCTAGTTGTCGCGCAACTATTGGTGAAGTGAGTAATTCAGAGCATGGCTTAACCAAACTTGGTAAAGCGGGTGCTTCAAGGCATCGGGGTATTAGACCTACCGTTCGTGGAGTTGTTATGAATCCAGTTGATCATCCACATGGTGGTGGTGAAGGTAAGACTTCAGGTGGTAGACATCCTGTTTCCCCTTGGGGGACACCTACAAAGGGTTATAAAACTCGTAAGAATAAGCGTACTGATAAGTTAATCGTTCGCCGTCGCAGTAATAAGAGGTAATAAAAGTGCCACGTTCTCTAAAGAAAGGTCCATTTATAGATCATCATTTGATGGCTAAAGTCTTAAAGGCTGTTGAGATGAATGATCGTAAGCCTATTAAAACTTGGTCGCGTCGATCTATGATTTCACCTGAAATGGTTGGCTTAACTATTGCTGTTCATAATGGGAAGCAGCATGTTCCCGTACTTGTGAATGAGAATATGGTTGGGCATAAACTTGGTGAGTTTTCTCCAACAAGACTTTATCGTGGTCATACTGCTGATAAAAAGTCGAGATAGGAATTAGGTGATGGAAGTACAAGCTAAATTACGTTATTCGCGCATTTCACCACAGAAATGTCGTTTAGTAGCAGATCAAGTGCGTGGATTGCCAGTTGATAAAGCATTAAAAATTCTAGAGTTTAACTCAAAGAAATCCGCGGTAATATTGAAAAAGATTCTAGAATCTGCAATTGCGAATGCAGAACATAATGAAGGGGCTGATATTGATGAATTAACTGTAACGAGAGTTATGGTTGATCAAGGACCTACATTAAAAAGGATTAGACCTCGTGCTAAAGGCAGAGCAAATCGTATTTTAAAGCGGACAAGTCATATCACTTTAGCAGTAGGTGATGGTGCTAGCGACGGAAAGAGTTAGGTATAATATGGGACAGAAAGTACATCCAACGGGTATTCGTTTAGGTATTTCAACCGACTGGCGTTCTAAATGGTATGCCGAAGGAACTGAATATGCTGAGTTTCTTCGAAAAGATTTAGAAATTCGTGAGTTTCTTGAAAAGAAGTTAAAACACGCTTCAGTTAGTCGTATTCAGATTGAACGTCCTGCTAAGGCAGTCTTTATTACTATTCATACTGCAAGACCTGGTATTGTGATTGGTAAAAAAGGTGAAGATATTGAACGTTTACGCTTAGAATCTGCCAAGCGTTTAGATGTTCATCCTAATAATATTAAGTTGAATATTGAAGAGATACGTAAACCAGAGCTTGATGCGAAATTAGTAGCAGAAAGTATCGCAAGCCAGTTGGAGCGTAGAATTATGTTTCGCCGTGCAATGAAGCGTTCTGTTTCTAATGCTATGCGTTTGGGTGCTCTAGGTATCAAAATTAGTATTGGTGGGCGCTTGAATGGTGCAGAAATTGCGCGTTCAGAATGGTATAGAGAAGGACGTGTTCCTTTGCATACATTACGAGCTGATATCGACTATGGTACTGCAAAAGCACATACTATGTATGGTGTGATTGGTATTAAAGTCTGGGTATATAAAGGTGAAGTTTTTGATCTTGAACAAAAGATTGCAAAAACTAATAAAGGCCGTGGCGGAAAAAAGAAGTAATAGAGGTGAAAAATGTTACAGCCTAAGAGAACAAAATTTCGCAAACAGTTTAAAGGACGTAATCGCGGACTATCAACTGTAGCTAATAAAGTTAGTTTTGGTGAATATGGTTTAAAGGCCGTTGGGCGAGGTCGTTTGACTGCGAGACAAATTGAAGCTGCTCGTCGTGCAATGACGCGTCATATTAAACGTGGTGGAAAAATTTGGATTCGAGTTTTTCCTGATAAGCCAATTACTAGCAAGCCTTTAGAAGTGCGTATGGGTAAGGGTAAGGGTAATGTTGAATACTGGGTTGCTCAAATTCAACCTGGACGTGTTTTATATGAAATGGAAGGTGTTTCTGAAGAATTGGCAAGAGAAGCCTTTGCTTTAGCTGCGGCTAAACTTCCAATGAAGACAGTATTTGTTACTCGGACGGTAATGTGATGAAAGCTAATGAATTACGTGAAAAGACGATTAAAGAATTGAATCAAGAGCTGGAAAATAGCTTAAGAGATCAGTTTGTTTTTCGTATGCAACGTGCAACGGGGCAACTTAAACGTCCGTCGGAAATGAAAAAGACACGGCTACAAATTGCACGTATTAAAACAGTCCTCAATGAAATGCAAAATTCAGGTAAATAATGATGAGCACAGAAACTAATAATGATCAAGTAATTGATCAGTCAGTAAGTACCGAAGCTAAGGTAGAGCGTACTGTAATAGGGCATGTTGTTAGCGATAAAATGAATAAGACGATCGTTGTTAAAAGTGAGCGAAAAGTGCGTCATCCTTTGTACGGTAAGTATGTTCGTCGTTCTACCAAATACCATGTTCATGATGAAAATAATGAATGCAAAATGGGTGATACAGTAAGAATTAAAGAATGTCGCCCATTATCTAAAACTAAGTCATGGACATTAGTGCAAGTTGTTAGCAGCACTGTTTGAATTTAAAGTTAATATGCCAGTTGATCATTGTTAGGTCAGTTGGTTAGTAGGTCAATTGGAATAATATTATGATTCAGATGCAAACAACCTTAAAAGTTGCTGATAATAGTGGTGCTAGAAAAGTACAATGTATTAAGGTACTTGGTGGTTCTCATCGCCGTTATGCTGCTATTGGTGATATCATTAAGGTAAGTATTAAAGAAGCAATTCCTCGTGGTAAGGTCAAAAAAGGTGATGTTTATAATGCCGTTGTTGTTCGTACAGCTAAAGGTGTTCGTCGTAATGATGGTTCTTTAATTCGTTTTGATGATAATGCTGCTGTTTTATTAAATACAAAAAATGAGCCCATTGGTACACGTATTTTTGGCCCTGTGACGCGAGAGTTACGTGGTAAGAATTTCATGAAAATTATTTCGCTAGCGCCAGAAGTGCTTTAATACTCTAGGTTATCAAGATGAAAAAAATTCGTAAAAATGATGAAGTTGTTATTATCAGTGGTAAAGATAAAGATCGTCGTGGAACAGTTTCGCATGTATTAAGTAATGGCAAGGTTTTGGTTCAAGGTATCAATATTGCAAAAAAACATCAGAAAAAAAATTCTAATGCGGGAATTGATGGTGGTATTGTTGATAAAGAATTGCCAATAGATATTTCTAATGTAATGGTCGTTAACCCTGCGACAGGAAAGGGTGATCGTATTGGTATAAGGATACTTGAAGATGGGACAAAGGTTCGTTTCTTTAAGTCGAATAATGAACAAGTCAGCAACGATGAGTAGGGTGTAAGAATGGCTAGATTGCAAGACATTTATAATGAAACGCTTGTTGCAGAGCTTGGAAAAACGCTCGGCTATACAAATGTGATGATGGTTCCAAAAATAACTAAAATTACTTTGAACATGGGCTTAGGTGAAGCGGTTGGTGATAAAAAAGTTGTTCAGCATGCTGTGGGCGATTTAACTAAGATCGCAGGTCAAAAACCTGTAGTAACTATGTCACGTAAATCAATCGCAGGTTTTAAGATTCGTGATGGTTGGCCAATAGGTTGTATGGTGACACTGCGTCGTGAGCGCATGTATGAGTTTTTAGATAAACTTGTTAATATTTCGTTACCTCGTGTGCGTGATTTTCGTGGTTTAAATCCTCGTGCGTTTGATGGTAGAGGAAATTATAATCTTGGTTTTAATGAACAGATTATTTTTCCAGAAATTGATTATGATAAGATCGATAAATTGCGTGGTTTAAATATATCAATAACTACTACTGCAAAAAATGATGAAGAAGGGAAGGCGTTATTAGATGCCTTTAAATTTCCTTTCAAAAAAAGATAATGAGGAGTTCCGACTTAACATGGCTAAAAAATCAATGATTGCTCGTGAAGCTAAACGTGCAAAATTAGTAGCAAAATACGCAGAGAAAAGAACTGCTCTTAAAGCAATTATCAATCGTCCGACTAGTAGTTTTGAGGAAGTAATGGCTGCAACGGATAGTTTACAGAAACTTCCACGTAATAGTAGTCCTGTACGCCAACGTCGTCGTTGTGCTATCACAGGTCGTCCTCACGGTGTATATCGTAAATTTGGTTTAAGTCGAAATATATTGCGTGAAGCCGCTATGCGCGGTGATGTGCCAGGTTTGTCTAAGGCTAGTTGGTAGGGAATTATAGTATGAGTATGAGTGACCCTCTCGCTGATATGTTGACTAGAATTCGTAATGGTCAACAAGCGAATAAAGTAGAAGTTTCATTTCCCACATCAAACCTTAAGAACTCTGTTTTAGCGGTTCTTAAAGATGAAGGTTATATTCTGGATTATGCTACGGTGGGATCTGAAGCAAAACCTGAAACTAAAGTTTTCCTTAAATATTTTGATGGAAAGCCTGTTATTTCTAAAATTCAACGGATGAGTCGTCCAGGTCTTAGAATATTTCGTGGTAAGAATGATTTGCCAGAAGTTATGGGTGGTTTAGGTGTTGCTATTGTGTCAACGTCAAAAGGTGTCATGAGTGATCGTGTTGCACGTGCTGATGGTCATGGTGGTGAAGTCCTTTGTGTTGTAGAGTAAGCGAGCAATAAGAATGTCTAGAATAGCAAAAAAACCTGTTGAACTTCCTGCTGGATTAGAGATTAAACTCGATGGTCAGTTGCTTAGTATAAAAGGTAGTAAAGGTACTTCTGAACTTGTAATTCATCCTTCAGTAAAAGTAGTTGAAGAGAATAATTCTTTAGTATTTTCTACTGCAGTAGCTGCTAATACTTCAGCATGGGCAATGGCTGGGACAATGCGTTCATTAGTTAATAATATGGTGATTGGTACTTCAAAAGGATTTGAAAAGAAACTCGAGTTAGTTGGTGTTGGTTATCGAGCGAAAGCTCAAGGCAATATGCTGAATTTAACCTTAGGTTTTTCTCATCCTATTAATTATCAGCTTCCTGAAGGTGTTACTGCGGAAACACCAAAGCAAGATGAAATTATTGTGCGGGGTATAGATAAACAAAAAGTTGGTCAAGTAGCTGCTGAGATTAGAGCATATCGTCCACCAGAGCCTTATAAGGGTAAAGGTGTTAAGTATGCGGATGAACATATTATCCGTAAGCAGGCTAAGAAGAAGTAGTGGATTAGGTAAGGAACAGTTAAATGAAGATGAGTAAGAAGACAGCTCGAATTCGTCGTGGAAAACGTGCACGTATGAAGATGCGTGAACTACGTGTTGATCGTTTATCAATCCATCGTACTTCAAAACATATTTATGCTCAGATAATTTCTGCTAAAGACAATACAGTGATCGCAAGTGCTTCTACTGTAGAAAAAGCAATTAATTCTGAGTTATCGTATACAGGGAATATCGAGGCTGCAACATTAGTCGGCAAATTGATTGTCGAACGTGCAAAAGCAAAAGGTATTGAGACTGTTGCGTTTGATCGCTCAGGATTTAAATATCATGGTCGTGTTCAAGCGTTAGCTGACGCTGCACGTGAAGCAGGTCTTAAGTTCTAAAGGTTTATAATTCATGGCTAAGACAAATAATACAGATACGGCTTCAGACGGCCTACAAGAAAAACTAGTTCACGTTAACCGCGTTGTTAAAGTGGTTAAAGGTGGTCGAGTTTTTGGATTTACTGCTTTAACAGTTGTTGGTGACGGCAATGGCAAGGTAGGTTTTGGTTACGGGAAGGCGCGAGAAGTTCCAATTGCAATACAAAAAGCAATGGAAAAAGCACGTAAAAACTTAGTAACGGTACAACTTGATGAGGGTACATTGCAGTATCCAATTAGTGCACATTTTGGTGCAGCACAAGTTTTCATGAAGCCAGCTTCTGAAGGTACGGGTATCATCGCAGGTGGTGCTATGCGTGCTGTTTTTGAAGTAGTTGGTGTGAGAAATGTACTAGCTAAGTGTGTTGGTTCTCGAAATCCTATCAATATGGTTCGTGCAACTATTAAAGGTTTGTCAGAAATGAACTCTCCAGATATGATCGCGGCTAAGCGTGGGAAATCTGTTGAACATGTGATGGGCATTAAGAAAGAAGTAATAGAAGAAGTAAAAGGATAAAAAATGGCCACTGATAAGCAAGTAAAATTAACACTCATTCGAAGTCTAAATGGTCGATTAAAATCTCATAAAGCGTGTGCTAGTGGTTTAGGTATCCGTAGAATGCATCATTCTATTACTGTTATCGATACACCTGAAAATCGTGGCATGATCAATAAGATTTCTTATATGCTCAAAATTGAGGACGCATAATCATGAGTACTATGAAACTGAATTCTTTGAAACCTGCTGAAGGTAGTAAAAGTACACGTAAAAGAGTAGGTCGTGGTATTGGTAGTGGTCTAGGAAAGACCTGTGGGCGTGGGCATAAAGGTCAAAAATCACGTTCAGGTGGTTTTCGAAAGGTAGGTTTCGAAGGTGGTCAAATGCCTTTGCAACGTCGTTTACCAAAAGTAGGATTCAATTCTAAAAAGAAGTTGTTAACAGCTGAAATTCGTTTGCACGAGTTAGAATTAGTTTCTGGTGATGTAGTTAGTTTGGATACTTTGAAAGAAGCAAATCTAGTTAGCAAAAATACTTTATACGTAAAAGTAATCTTATCAGGTAAAATTGATAAAGCAATTACAGTAAAAGGTCTTAGAGCAACTAAAGGTGCTAAAGAAGCGATCGAAGCTGCTGGGGGCAAAGTAGAAGAATAAGGATAAATAAAAGTGGCTCGAAATAATACACCAGGTGGCATGCTCAGTAATATGAGCAATGTGGCGGAAATTAAACAAAGGCTTGCCTTTGTTTTTTTCGCTTTAATAGTTTATAGAATAGGTACGTTTATTCCTATCCCAGGAGTAAATCCTATTGCGATGCAGCAATTTTTCGATCAAAACAGTGGGACTATATTAGGTGTTTTTAATATGTTCTCTGGAGGGGCTTTGAAGCGCCTTAGTTTATTTGCACTGGGTATTATGCCGTACATTTCCGCATCTATTATAGTGCAGTTAATGACCCATGTTTTACCTAATTTAATGCAGTTGAAAAAAGAAGGGGAAGCAGGTAAACGAAAAATCACCCAATACACTCGATATGGAACGGTTGGGCTTGCTTTATTTCAAAGTTTAGGAATAGCGATTGCTTTAGGAGGTCAAGATTTAGGAGGAGGGCAGACAATCGCTTTGCATCCTGGGATTGGTTTTATTATCACAACAGTTATTTCTCTTGTAACAGGCACATTATTTTTAATGTGGTTGGGTGAGCAAATTACTGAGCGTGGTATTGGTAATGGTATTTCATTAATTATTTTTGGTGGTATTGTGGCTGGTTTGCCCGTAGCGGTGGGCGGAACATTGGATTTAGCAAGAACAGGGGCAATTAGTTCAGCCTTTGTTATTATTTTGTTAGCTATGACAATGTTAGTTACTGCATTCGTTGTTTTTGTCGAAAGAGGGCAACGGCGTATAACGGTTAACTATGCAAATAGACAGCAAGGTAGGCAGATGGTAAAAGGGCAGTCTAGTCATTTGCCATTAAAACTGAATATGGCGGGTGTTATACCGCCTATATTTGCATCAAGTATTATTTTGTTTCCTTCAACATTAGGTCACTGGCTTTCAAAAAATGAAGGAATGGAATGGTTGCAAGTGGTTGTGACGAAATTACAACCAGGACAACCGCTTTATATTATGTTCTATGCGCTAGCAATCATATTCTTTACTTTTTTCTATACAGCAATGGTGTTTAATTCACGTGAGACGGCTGATAATTTAAAGAAGTCAGGTGCATATATTCCAGGGATACGACCGGGAAGAGAGACTGGTAAGTATATCGATGGTGTCATGACACGTTTGACAGCCGTTGGTGCTATTTATATAACCCTTGTATGTTTATTGCCAGAATTTTTAATCTATGGATGGAACGTACCGTTTTATTTTGGTGGAACATCATTATTGATTATCGTTGTTGTTGTTATGGATTTCTTAGCTCAAGTACAGGCGTTGATGATGTCGCACCAGTATGAAGGTTTAATGCAAAAGGCAAACTTCAAAAAATCTAGCAAAAAGAAACCGCGAACAGCGCGTTAGGATTGAAAGTACTTTAGAAAATAAGTACTGATTTTAAGTATAAAAAGTTTTAAGTTGGAGAGTTAGTTATGAAAGTTCGTGCTTCTGTAAAAAAAATATGCCGTAACTGCCGTGTTGTGAAGCGTAAAGGTGTTGTACGTATTATTTGTTCTGATCCACGTCATAAACAACGTCAAGGATAGGATAACAAGATGTATTTTAAGTATTATTAGGTTTTTTTGTAATAATTCTAAAATCTATATTGATTAACGCTGTGTAATCGGGTAGAGTTTCCCGCTTTTCACGGCAGACTGGAGATTGGTTAATGGCGCGTATAGCGGGTATTAATATCCCTGTAAATAAACATGCGGTTATAGCATTAACTGCGATTTACGGCATTGGACGTTCAAGAGCGGCAGATATTTGTGATGCCGCTGAAGTTGAGCAAAATTTAAAGGTTCGTGATTTAAGCGAAGCAGAAGTTGAGCGTGTTCGTAAAGAAGTAGGTAAATTTGTGGTTGAAGGTGATTTACGCCGTAATGTTTCCATGAATATAAAACGTCTGATGGATTTGGGTTGTTATAGGGGTATACGGCATCGTCGTGGTTTGCCTCTACGCGGTCAAAGAACTAAGACAAATGCGCGTACCCGTAAAGGTCCACGTAAACCAATCCGTAAGTAAACAATTGTTTAAATTTAAATGATTGTGGATAGATTACAGATGATTTCACGAGTAGGTAATTGAAGATGGCAAAAGCCACAAAAACACGTAAGAAAGTTAAAAAATCAGTAAGCGATGGTATTGCGCATGTTCATGCGTCATTTAACAATACCATTGTTACCATTACTGATCGCCAAGGAAATGCGCTGTCATGGGCAACCGCTGGAGGCTCAGGTTTTCGTGGTTCGCGGAAAAGTACACCTTTTGCAGCTCAGATAGCGGCTGAAAAAGCAGGCGAAAAAGCAAAAGAATTTGGTTTAAAGAATTTGGATGTTCATGTTAAAGGTCCAGGTCCTGGTCGTGAGTCTGCGGTGCGAGCATTAAATAATATTGGTTATAAAATTAGTAACATTGTTGATGTAACACCGATCCCTCATAATGGTTGTCGTCCACCTAAAAAACGTCGCGTATAGATAGCAGGAGATTATAATGGCCAGATATATTGGACCTAAGTGTAAGTTGATGCGTCGTGAAGGTACAGATCTCTACCTAAAAGGACGTGGTCGATCACTAGAAAATAAATGTAACCTAGAGAAAATCCCTGGTGTTCATGGTGAACGCCGTACTCGAATTTCTGATTATGGTTTACAGTTGCGTGAAAAACAGAAAGTTCGTCGTACCTATGGCGTATTAGAGAAACAATTTAGAAACTACTTTAAAAAAGCAGCTTCTATGAAAGGCTCTACAGGAGAAAATTTATTGCAGTTGTTAGAGTGTCGCTTAGATAATGTTGTTTATCGTATGGGCTATGCTTCAACTCGATCAGAAGCACGGCAATTAGTCAGTCATAAAGCCATTCATGTTAACGGGCAATCAGTTAATATTCCTTCTTACCAAGTTTCTGAAGGTGATGTGGTTGCGGTACGTGAAAAGGCAAAAAAACAAACTCGAATCCAAGACTCTATGGCAGTTGCTGAGCAGTTGGGTTTTCCTGAGTGGCTGGAGGTTGATTCTAAGAAGCTTGAAGCAACTTTTAAATCAGTACCTGAGCGCGATGGTTTGCCAACTGAAATCAACGAATCACTAATCGTTGAATTGTATTCAAAATAGAAGTGTAGGGGAGGTCTAGGGATGGGCTTCTCTTATAAAATTTGAGGAATTAAAATGGCATCAAGTCCAACTGATTTGCTAAAGCCTCGTAATATTCAAGTTGAAGATCTAGGTAATAATACATCTAGAATAACCTTAGAGCCATTAGAACGTGGTTTTGGACATACGCTTGGTAATGCTTTGCGTCGAATTTTACTGTCATCTATCTCAGGATGTTCAGTAACAGAAGTTCAAATTAAAGGTGTAACTCACGAATATTCTGCGCTTCCTGGCGTTAAAGAAGATATCGTTGATATCATGCTTAACTTGAAAAAGTTAGCAGTGCGTTTAAATGAAAAAGAAGAAGTAAAATTAGATCTAAAAGAACAAGGTCCTCGTGTACTAACAGCAGCGGATATTAAATTAGATCATGATACAGAAATTGTTGATCCTGATCATGTTATAGCAACATTAACATCTGATGTTGAATTTGATATGACAATAACGATTAGGCGTGGACGAGGCTATCAGCCTGTTAGCACTCGTCGTGGTCCTGATTCACCAGAGTTGCCCTTAGGTACATTAGAATTGGATGCGAGCTTTAGTCCGATTATACGTGTTGCTTATGAGGTTGATAGTGCGCGTCATGAACAATATGCTGACATGGATAAGCTAATCATTGAATTACAAACGGATGGTTCTGTTGATCCAGAAGAAACGATTAGTAATGCTGCTACTGTATTGCATGAGCAACTTGCTGTATTCTTTGATTTAACGATTATTGAACCAGAACCTGAAGAGCCACCTGAGCCAGAAATAGATCCCATTCTATTGCGTCCAGTTGATGATTTAGAATTGACAGTACGTTCTGCAAATTGTTTGAAAGCAGAGCAAGTTTATTATATTGGTGATCTTGTACAGAAGACAGAAAGTGAGTTATTGAAGACGCCTAATCTTGGTAAAAAATCATTGACCGAAATTAAAGATGTATTGGCATCTCATGGTTTGACCTTAGGTTCAAGATTAGAAAATTGGCCACCACCAGTGGTAGAGAATAATGACACCAGAATTGGCTAGTAATTAGTTAGATAATGGTTATTTTAATATTTAGTTAATTAGGATTTTAAAATGCGACATCGTAAGTCTGGTCGTCAACTGAGTAGAAACAGTAGTCACCGTAAAGCAACATTACAAAGTTTATCAAATGCATTGTTTCGTTATGAAGCAATCAAAACAACAGTTGCAAAAGCAAAAGAATTGAGAAGAGTAGCAGAGCCTTTATTGACTCGTGCAAAAATTGATTCAGTGCATAATAGGCGTATTATATTTGCACGTTTGAGAGATAAAGAAATAGTAGGAAAGTTATTTAATGAACTAGGTTCTCGTTACTCTGAGCGTCCTGGAGGATATTTACGGATTATCAAATGTGGGTATCGTGCGGGAGATAATGCACCAATGGCGTATGTAGAATTAGTGGATCGTCCAGAAGCATAAAGTAGATGTGATGTATCAAAAGAAAGAGCTGGTTTTTCCAGCTTTTTTTATCCCCATTATTTTGAGTAGAAAGGATGACTGAATACTAGATAATGGGTAATATTTTGATATTAATATGATCTAATGTTGATCTGTTTTTGTTCTCCATACTATGTACTTTATAGTTAACTCCAGACCATTCTGTTAATTCTTTAGAAAAATTATGGCATCCTTCATTCCCCAGTTAACACTTTATGGATAAAAAGATGAAAAG
>WGBH01000501.1 GCA_015494435.1 Thiotrichaceae bacterium
AGAGAAACAACAACAGCACAAGCTGTAGCTTTTCCATAACCTTTGCTGATCAAATGATCGCTATCAATTTTTTATTTGTTTGTTGCCTTTTGGCAATTATAAAATTAAAAAAAATATACTTCGTAGCTAATAAAATATCAGCATATAGACTTTCAGATAAATAATTTCCAATAAGAGTTTATCCAAGCTTGCTACAAAGCCGTTAAAAGTTAGTAGATCGGAAATTTAATATCTGAACATTTATAGCTGAAATAACGAATAGGTTGGAATCCACGTTCATAAAGAATATGCGGTGAATGTGTTGTTCTGACTGTAGAATAACCACGTGCAACGGGGTATATTACCCCGTCGCAACGTTTTAAAGCAGCTTTGCAGGAAACTATGAGGCTTTATTGTGTTTAAGACAAACGTGTGGATGGGTTTACAAAACCCGTCCAGCTAATTTTAGAACGCGATTATGGGATTGTGATTCGGAATAATAAGGGGATAGCGAGAGCATTTTATTGAATGTGATAGAGCTACAAGCTGTTATTTCTTGCACTCAACCACCTATTTAGTTGCATAATTATGGAACTGGAATTTCCAACACTGCGTTCCCAAACGGGAGTTTGGGAACGAGACAAAAAAAATAAGTCCCACCAAGAACATAATGACGACGACAATTTGATATTAATAAAATATATTGACTAATGACTTTTATTAATAATAAATAATGATATGTTGTCGGCTGGCGATGCGCGGATAAATTACACTTGAATTTTAGCTTCCTGCAATGCGCATCTTAGCCGACCTACCGCGCTTGAAAAACATCTTTTGCTAGATCAATGCTGATAGTTGTTGTATTTTTCATGGTATGAATTCCTCTAGGTTTGGTTTGACTCCCTTTAGTTTAGTGCAAGTACTTATTAAAGGGGAGGAGTCCATACCATTGAGACAAAGTTAGTTTAAACGTTGCAACGGGAGTAATATACCCCTTCACGCTAAGCAATATATTAAATTACCGACTCTTTATAAACACCTGAGTAGCAAATGGTTTCCCAAACCTAACGCTCAAATCCTTACGAAGACTCGACATGTCACTTATTTGTTGCTCACTAGAAGCATTGATATCAAACCACTGGCGAGGTCGGTTAGCCATATGCCAACATCCAAAACCATGATCAAAACGAATAAAGGTAGTACTTCCATCGTCCCATGAAAGTTTCATTACACGACCGTGCGGCATTTCACGCATAGGTTTTATTACAACCTCAATTTCTTTGCCTTTATCTTTATCTTTAAAATATTCAGTTATGATATCAGACTTCTTTTCAGAGTTACTCCACTCATCCAATAGCCCACTTGCTCTTGAGCTAGGTGCTTTATCAGCAGTAACCAGTTTTATTTTAGTATGGTCAAATTTTTCATTGATCATAAACCCCAATGAGTTAACAACTTCTGCAAACAACATCAAAGACCAAGGAGTACAGATATAGCAATCAGAATAGCTTACTTCTAAAAGTGTGGCTGAACTAGTGAATGACTGTTGCAGTGCATTACTCTTTTTAGAAAATAACTTCCAGAGTGACTTACCAAACAGAAATAACTTACCATCACACTCGTTAGTAAATTCAATTTCAATGTCGCCTTGTACCTTTTCCGTAACCAGTTGAGTCCTATCTAAAACAGAGGTTTCTATCCTGCCAAAATTATCTGAAGTTACTAAGAAATAATCATCTAGCTGCCACCATTGGTAATTTGGAATATTTACATTTGGGGCATTAGACGCAAATGAGATTGTTTTAGACTCAGTAATAATTTGAACAAGTAGATCACCTTTATTTTCTAGTGAGGGGACAATCTCTGATGGGGTAGATACTTTTATCCCCATATTAGCCAATGCCTTCAAATCCTCCTTCTGCATATCATCTAAGTCATTTACAACAGCCGTAGGTAAAACCAGTTCAACCGTATTAAAAGATTCACGCCAATTAATACAGGCATCTTTTAGATTACTATTTCCAATATCCCACTCAGAATAATTTCCACCTGTAAATATCTTTAATTGTGCGATATCTTTTGATGCATTCGCTAAAATCTCAGAACTTAAGGATTCAAAACAGAAAACCGTATTTGAACCAAAGAGTTTTGCCTCATCAGGAACTTCAAGGTAAGGTATAATGGTTTGGATATACTCTAAGGCAGTATGGCGATTCAATAAGTCAATATAAAAGCGAGTATCATAGCCCATCAAGCAAGACTGGCAGGCACTATCGCAATTCTCACTACAATCAAGATGTTGTGTTGCCTTTATAAACATCTCTTTGAGGTAACGTGGTGCAACAGAAGAGAATCCAGCTCCTCCTCCAGCCCTGTCAAATAGTACAACAGTAGCCACTGGGTAATCACAATCAGGGAGTCTTGCAGGCTTGATGGTATAACCAATCTCATCCGTATTAATACCATGTATATCCGCTAACGATTGTCTTAAAACTACTGCTAGTGTCCACAATAATTGATCATGTTTATCATGGCGTATATACATGTTTTCACTAGGATGTTTTAAATAAAGTTCAAACACATTAGTTTGGTCGGTTGTTCCAAAATGAATCTCATTTTTAATAGCATAGGGTTCATCTGATCCTTCACACCATGCACTTTCTTCTGGACCTGGTTTTCCTTGTAGTTTTTTATGTCGTTTCCCTGTTTTAAAAATATCAGGAAGATCACCATCTGCGAGAGTGGATTCAGCCTTACCACAGTGCAAGCAAACAGCAAAGCCCTGACCATATTCACCAGAAGTATGATAAAAGATATGTCCTTGTGAACTAGCTCGGTAACTTCCCAGTCTGGGGTCAAACAAAGTATGAATTTCTGAACTTGTTGTCACCCAAGGTTCTTGCACTGGAACATAGGTTTGTGTACTTATATCATTCGTTGGAGAGCTATAAAAATCTACAGCAAACCCTGCTGGCTCAATATATTCTTTTTTATTATCTTGTTTAATTTCCGACCCGCATTCTGAACAACATCCCTCAAAAGAAATACCAGATTCATTATCAATCCAACCACAAGAATCACAACGCCATTCTATGGTCATTTTTTGAGGTTCTGAATAATCTTCATCAGGTGAAAACTTATTAATAAGAATTCCTGCTGAACGATAAACCAGTCCATTGAGAATAACATCTGCACCTGGTGCATATTCCCTGATTGCTACAGGTAAATCTCGCCCAGGACGCTCTCTCAAACGGGTTCTGTTATCTATTCTTCCACTCTTCTTATTGACATATTTTCCGCGCTTATAGTCAGATACAGAATAATGATCAAATGTAGCAATACCCGTAGGAAAGCCATAACCAGGAAGAAAAGCATTCGAAGCAAGCTCTGATAATAAATACTGATCACCAATACACTTAAGATCATATTCAACTCTACGTCGATAAGGATCTTTTTCTCCTAATTTTTGGATGGATAAAGATTCCTTCAGAAGCTTTTGGAAGCTGGGTAACCAACTATCTTTAGCATTGTTGAGTGCATCAATAGATTGATTGATAATTACACTTCTGCCAGTGCTAGCTAGAATGCTTTTATTCACAATCATCTCAATACCAAGAGAAAGATTTTCAGGTATATGTTCTGCTGTTGTAAATGATTTTAACCAACGTAACATTTTTTCAATAGGTGCATCAGTATCGTCATCAGCCTCATCACCTACAAAAAACCATCGGCATTTTAATTTAATATTTTCTTGAGTATTCCCAGTTAATACTTGCTTTAGAAACGTAGCCAGAAACAAAGAGTTGATATGTCTCTGTACAATCCGTTGACTATTTAGAGTGATATACGGTGCTTTTATAGAAGCAACAAAAGGCCACTTAGGATTAGTAAACACGCCACGCTCATGGGGGTTATCTTTACATATCGTAAACGCCAACGCTTGTGTTTCCCCGCGTCGTCCTGCTCGACCAGCACGCTGCAAATAATTAGCTGGATGAGGAGGAACATTATTCATGGCAACAACAGAAATACCACCGATGTCTACCCCCATTTCCATTGTAGTTGAACAACTTAAAACATTGATTTTACCTTTCTTGAACAGTGCTTCATAACGATTGAGAGTCGAATTGGGTTGCTGTGCAGAATGTTCAGCAGCTCTAATAAATCTGCCTCCCTCAATTACCTTGTCACTAATATCACTCCAAAGGTTTTCTTCTCGTAATGCCTGAATATTTGGCTGTTGAAGTACCCACTCTCTTATTGCTTCTTTTCGTTCCTTATCAGAACGAAACTGGGATGTATCCAACTGGCACACTGATAAGTCTACTTTTTCGCAGAGCACTTTTTTCTTATCACAATTGAACGGTAAATAGGGCGTAATACCTTTAAAGGTTGTATCAATTAAGCGATGCGTTTGAGGGCATACCCACGCTTGAGTACAAGCCTGAAATGCTATCTCTTCACGAGCTAATTGAAATTGAATACCACTGCCAGCAATGGGTTTTAAAATTGACTTTTCTTCATTCTGTCCTGTTGTCTCATTAAGTAATGAGTACTTTTTGGTTAAAGCATTCCAAGCCGCTTTTAAAATGTCATTAATTAAATCTTTATCAGCTGGTTTATCAACATCTAGGTCAAATGCTATTGCTAAAATTCTAACCAGACGATTGTTACGACCACGATAAACTTGTGGCCAGCGTTTAACTCTGGAGTTGGTCGCTTCTTCTGAATCCTGCTTAACAACAGATTTAGGATATATCTTGGCCCCCATCCAGTCAGTCCAGTCATCAGGAATGTCAATAATTGAGTTTTCCCGAATATAAAAATCTAGAATAACTTTAAGATAATGATGCCAGTCTTCCAGATTAGCCCCCAGTTTATCCCAGCCTAAAGGAATTTTTTTAATTAGCTTCAAAGTTGGATATTGGACAGATACTAGTCCTAATGTCTCCATACTATTTTTGCGTTTAGGACGGCGAGCAAACTCACGCAATAAAAGCATTTCAGTCAAAACCCGAACACCACCACTTTCAGGAAATAGTATGGGATTAAGCATTTTGTAATAATCAAATATCCAACGAGATAGGTCTGGACTTGGTTGAAGGGCATTAACCAAGTCATTCCATGAAACAGGGTTTACCATGCCAATATTTTCTAATTCTAAAGATAGTTTTTCTGCTAGCTCTTCAATACCAGAAACTAAATCATCATCACCAAGCTGTTCATATTTTTCTTTTTTATGAATATAACTATCCAGCTGTGCTTTTTTTGTAGCAAGTTCATCTTCATCAATAAAGACCACATTACTTGCCGCTTCCCCATATATTAAACCTCGAATACTATCCCGTTCAGAATCTTGCTGAATCTTTGTTGATATACGTGCAGTACCTTGTCGGCTATCGGTAAAAGTTATCAATCGTTTACCACGACTTGGTAAATTATTAGCAGCCTCGCCTTCTTCACATGCCTCTAATAATGAAGGAACCGTATTACTGATATAAAAAGGAGTCCCTAAAAAACTACGACGGTAAAAAGATGACTTGTAACCACTAAATTCACACTGGACACAACTCAAATCACTCGAATCAACAATATTTAAATCTAAAGATTCCATGCCTGGTGGACACAATAACCTGTCATTATTAATAGAGACGGGATAGGTAAGCGTTTTATGAGTTTTTGGTGCGATAATGAGTTTCTCAGTTGAATCAGGTATTTCAATATCAGTATCTTTTTCCTCAGTATCACTTTCTTCAATATATTCATAATCCAGACTAAATTCATCTACTGACTGCTGGCTTACCTGAATAATAGTTCCCCCAGACTCTACCCCCATTAAATGCGGTGTATTACAATCATTACAAAACACCAGCTCATAAATAGGTGCACCACAATCACAATGATTGCGACGTTGTGAAAATACCCGTCCAAAAGGCCATTTATTAGTGAGGAATGTGTTTTTCTTTTCTGAGCAGTTCTTATCAACACAACACCATAAGCCCGTCATGACCTGATGAAACAAGTGACCTCTTAGAGGTAAAAAAGCTTCCGAATCTACTTCTGGCTTACTAGCCTTAGTACCAGGCTTTGAGGTATTAGAGCAAATATCTATCCATGCAAAAGTAGCTTGTTCATGGGAGTCACTTGTATCTCCAAATAGCTGTTGGCTCAACTCTGCCAATGTTGAGGGAATATGATGGGTAGCTAGCATTTCCCTCATTTTTATCGAAACAGGATGTGAGGCGAGTGCCTTATATCTTGCTTCAGAAAAGTGCGAGTCTTCGTCAATAGAAATAATCTCTTTAAGTGAGAGTTCTTTCTTTTTAAGACTGGGTAATTTAGGTACAGAACGCTTGCCACCGATGACTACAACCTGATCTGTTTCTATACCAGCCAATGTTGCCAGATATCTTTGTAACTGCTTTTCAGTTTCTGTTTTACCTTCTGGGTCGCCAATAGTGGCGGAGGTTGCCACAAACCTTACATCTTTAGCTTCAACACCAAAGGTATGCATAACTCTGCGTAAAAGTAGCGAGAGTTCAGCCGCTTGAGAGCCAACATAAGTATGTGCTTCATCAAGCACGATCCAGCGTAACTTACCTTGTGACTGCTGAATAATAGGGTCATCTATTTGTCTCACCAGCATATATTCAAGCATAGTGGAGTTAGTCACCAGCATCGGGGATGGTGTAGCTCGCATCGCTTTTCTGGTTAATATCTCATTAGGGTATTTCCCTTGATCTCTGTGTTTATTTTCTTCTGTATTACCGTTATACAAGCAAAACCTGATGCCATCATCATAGGCTTCAGTCCATGCTCTAAGTCGCTCTCTTTGACTGTTAATCAATGCATTTAAAGGATAGATAAATAATGCACGAACACCCACCAGAGGCTCAAAACTTTGTTCATATTCTTTAGCCAAATCATTGAGTATAGGAACCATAAAACACTCTGTTTTACCTGATCCTGTACCACTAGTAACCATCATGGTCTTCTTCTGCTCTATTGCAGTCTTCCATGCAATAAGCTGATGTTTGAAGGGAAACCAATCACTGGCAAAGCGATGACCTTTTGCCTGATCCATTGCCGCAACTAAAGAAGGTAGTAATAGGTTTCCTGCCAGAGAGTTCATTGTTTCTTCAGATTTTTCCCAAGGGAACATAGACTCAAAGACAGGATTGGCTAAAAAACTTTTGTTATCGACTTGTGTACTTAATTCCTCTACAAGATGATGACGTAATTCCTTATTGGTAATACCTAACATGCTCACTGTCGCCTCAACAGAGCGTTGAGAGATTAGCTTGTAAATATTTTGATAATAATAATGACTAGGCATAAGTTGGCTCTTTTTCTTTATGGTGTTGATACAACCAAACTGATAGATATTGGAAAATACTATTAAACCAATCCTCATCGAAACTTTTTAGTTGCTTGATTTTAAAAATGTCTACGGCTGTGGGAGATGCCCCAAGGAAGCTATCATCCGATAGCATGTCCCAGACTAATACAGCAGGTAGAAATGCAATAGACTGTTGGAAGTTATTGGGTATTTTTAGTAACCTATTATAAGAG
>WGBH01000502.1 GCA_015494435.1 Thiotrichaceae bacterium
ATTTTGATGATTGAGATAATACCAAAATTATTTAGCTTTTGCTGATTGGAAAACTGGAGCATCGAGTGTGAGGCTTTATTGCGTTTAAGCTAAACGTATGGATGGGTTTACAAAACCCGTCCAGCGAAGTTAAAAACTGGAGCATTGAGTATAAGTAATATTAAATCCTAACACTTTTAAAATTTATTAGATTTAACTTATGAAGTTTACTACAATGCTGATAAAATTATAAATAGAGGATTTTTATAATGCATAATCCCCCCCCCCATCGATTAAGCAAAATAAAAGAAGCAATAATCATAATGATTGACCAGCGTATTGCAATAAGCCATGCTTTAATCAGCGTATTTAAAGGCTATAAAAGAAATTGGGAGTTTTTATCATTTTTAGATGTATCAGATGCAATTAGTAAAACATATAATGGAAATTATAATATTTGTCAAAAATTATTCTTATTAAATATAGGGGGAATTGATCTATCGAAAGGAAGCCTAGAAAATCATGTAATAAATCTCCGTCAGGCTTTTCCTGATGTGCCTATTATTTTATTTGCTGATAATGAAGAGTTACTTAACTTGGATTTATTTCTATATTTAAAATTAAATGGCTTTATGATGACAAATACAGCTCCTGAAGTGCTAACTGCTATTATGAGTTTAGTTATAATTGGAGAAATTTATATACCGCCAACTTTAGTCTCAAATTTACACTATAAGGTATTACAAAAAGAGAATATTGCTTCTTTTGATGAACAGATACTAACTACTAATAGAGTCGAAGCTCTCACCCCTAGACAGTGTAATGTGCTCGAATTAGTCTATTATGGTCTCTCTAATAAAGTCATTGCTGATCGTTTAAGTATTAGCGAAAATACAGTAAAGGCGCATATGGGGGCTATTATGAAAAAATTAAGAGTAAATAATCGTGTACAGGCGGTAAATGCTTACATTAACTATCTATCAAATCGCGTTGATAACGATAAATTGACGGTATAATCAGGAGAGTCATTCGTCAATCCTGCCCCTGCTGATAAGGATAAAAAAGTATTGCGGCGTACAACCGAAGAAATACCAATATTAAGCAGTGCAATGGTACGTTTAGACCCTATAACCTCCTTATTATTGATTTTTGTTTTCGCTAAGAATATTTGATCAAAAGAAAATTTTAAAGAAGTTGAAGGACTTGCCGCCAAAAAAGTAGCCAAGGAAAGCCGATATTGATCACCAGGTTTTATATGATCTTTTTCTATAGAGCGTTGCGCAGCGAAAGAACCTGAAAATACGAGTGGGTCTTGACTTTTAGTCAGTGTTAAACCGAGATTAAATTCATTAAAACCTTCACTAATGGAAACACCGTTATCAGATCTTTTCCCACTACTTGTATCCCAAGATAGAAACCCAATCATATCAGGTTTATTACCTTCTTCTCGACTCAATGTCTTCGATAATGTAATACTGACATCGCCAATACCTGATCCATGTTGACTATTATCTACGGGTAGATTTCTACCATTTGTTTGAATGAATTGTTGACTCACATAACGCAGAGGAATTGCAACATCAATTTGCGTGTTATATGGAAGACCAGCACGTACACGAAGGGGCATATCAATGCTTGTAAAAGTATTTTTTGTTTGCCCGACAATACGGTTGCTATCAATAGAACTAAAAAGTAACGCATTATTTGTGGTATGGCTAAACCCAAGACCTACCTGAAAATCAAACTTTCCCTTTCCTAACAATAAACTACCTGATTGAACTAAGGAATGTTCTAATGCGCGAACCGCAGCTTCTTCATCAATTTCGAAACTACCTGCTCCCTTTGCACCTGCATTGTGAATAAACAATGCAAAAAAGATATAAAATATTAAAAAACGGAGTAAAATCATAGCTTTTATCTATTAGATTTATTATGTCCTTCCACTTAATGCAAAACTGTAAAATCAGCAGGTGTAACTTTCAACTGATTGATAGGAGAAGATATATTGGAAGAGGATTTAGGGTTAATGACAACAAACCCTACATGACCTAATTTAGGGAATTGAATCCATACTTTATTAAAATTTTTAACCTGCAAGGTACGATTACCCCATGCTGGGTCTGCAAGTAAAACACGGTTATTCATTTTTCCTCTAAATATCACAAAATGGTTATAACCATTTTCGCTAATAGGAACGATAACAGGTGCAAGAGGTAACAAGTCATTGAGAGATAAATAACCCAAACCCTTACCTTTTAAGCCAACTTTCTTACTATAACGACTCAGATCAAGCAAAGAAAACCCTTCTCGACGTTTTAGTAACTCAGGATCTTTTATATACTCAGTACGATTAATCAACCCTTTTGCAACAGTTTTTTCATCAGTATCTATTCCATGTTGATATTTTAACAAGGTTGTTAAGACCGCCGCACCACAACTTAGATCCCACTTTTGTATGACTACCTTACTCTGACGCATTTCTAGTAACGAACGCACAGGCTTTTCATGAGAAAATAGGGGCTGGCTTAATAAAATAAGGAATAAAGGCAATAAAAATATTTGTTTTTTTTGCACGACCATTGTTCCCTAACTCAAGATATGCTCTGCATAAAGAAAATCATACAGAACAACACATTATTAGATTTTTAAGTAGCTTTTCATAATGAATAGACTGGAATCCAAGCTTTAGCTTGTGCCAGTGACACACTAAAGCTTGAACCCCAAAAATATGATCTTACCTACGGTTTATAAGCAGTCACATTTTTAACAAGAATCTAAATTAATATGAACTAGAAAACAAAAACAAACGTACTAGAAGCAGCAGCTGAACTAGAATATGACTCTGAAACACCAGGCGCAGCAAGCGTACTGCTTGCTGTAGCGGCTGCAGTCTGCGTTCCAAGAGCAAGAGAAGCAGCATCAGCAAAAGCCTCACTAGTTATTACGTAATGAAAAGGATGACCTGCGCTAACTGTATCCATTTCAGTCGCAGTCAATTCCACGCCACCTGTTGCTTTTGGTGTTGCTTGAGCAATACCCATTGTCATAACTAATAC
>WGBH01000503.1 GCA_015494435.1 Thiotrichaceae bacterium
ATATTTTACAATGAAATATCAACGAGAGAGAATCATGAGATCAAAAAATAAGTATTTTAGCTATCTTTTATCTGTATTAATGGTTAGTTGCTTGTTTGTATTATCTACAAGCATAAAAAATGTATATGCTACTCCTATTACCATTGATGGCAATTTAAATGACTGGAGTGATTTAGATCGTCTTGATTTACCCCCAGGTGCGGTTAGTGAGGGCTATCAGGTTTATGGGCGCTTTGAAAATGATCAATTTTTATTAGCTTTTCGTGCGGATGCAGGTGATATTAGCACAGGATCAACCATTTGGTTAAATACAGATCAAGATACAACAACAGGCTATCAAATTTTTGGTGCAGCAAGTGGGATGGAGTTTAATGTCAATATTCATACCGATAATAAGCCTTATCTATATTCTGGAGCAGCGGCGCAAACCTTTGTTATGGGACCATTAACCCATGCGCGAGGCACAGATAGTAACGGTAAAAAAGTATTAGAAATAGCCATACCCAATAGTCAAATTAATGTCGCAGGTAGTGGTGTTGATTTATTCTTTGATATCAATAATACGACCTTTATTCCTAGTTTTTATACTGCAAATAATCAATACCATTTGAATAAACAAAGCCTTCCTCTTGCAAATAGCACTGACACAAGGGTTGCGATTATTTATTCTCAAAGCACTGCAAATAATTTTTTCGATAAAAAAGCATATAGTCAACTATTTATGTCAGCACAAATGCAAAGTGTTATGGCGGGAGTCCCCTTTGACTTATTAAATGAAACTGATTTAACCGATTTAAGCAAAATAATTAAATACGATGCCTTGATATTCCCTTATTTTGCCAACGTCCCTGAAAGTATTCTGCCACAAATTACAGAAAACCTTTTTCATGCAATTTATCGTTATAAAATTGGTATTATTACCGCTGGGAATTTTCTAACCAATACAGAAACAGGTTCTAGTGTATCAGGCGATGCTTATGCCACTATGAAAAGCCTTCTCGGCATTGCCCGTGTTAATGGTGCAGGACCTGTTAATATTACCGTCAATACCAGTACAACTCCACATCCTGTTCTGATTGATTATAATGAGAATGAAGAGATATTTAGTTATACCAATGCTTTTATTGATTACTTTGCAGCAGCCTCTGCAACAGAACCCGTTACCACTCTGGCAACCCAAAGTATTTTAGGAGGGACAGTTGAAAACGCGATCCTCGCCAGTGAAAAAGGCGGCGCTCGTAGTGTACATTTTAGTACAGTACAACTCCTAGGCGATGGCAATATGCTCTACCCTGCTATTCAGTGGGCAGTTTATAACACCGACAGTACGGTTGGTTTAAAGCTAAGTCGCCAAAATAGCCTCTTTATTTCCCGTAATGATATGGATCAAAGCATGTTCCCTGATGAAATTGCGACCGTTGAAGTTCCTTTATTGACACTACTAGACACATGGAAATCCAAGTATAACTTTGTTGGTTCTTTCTACATCAATGTTGGTAATAATCAAGCCGCAGGTGAATACACGGATTGGACCATTTCAGCACCGTTATACCAACAGTATATTGCTTTAGAGAATGAAATTGGCTCCCATTCTTATACTCACCCTCATGATACCAATCTTTTAACGCCCTCAGAAATTAGTTTTGAGTTCGCTGATTCCATTGCAGTGATTGAAGCAAATTTAGGACTGAGCAATATAGGCACGGCTGTCCCTGGCGCACCTGAAAACTTTAATACTGCCACTGAAATTATTCAACATACCAGCTATTTATCAGGAGGTTATTCAGGTGTTGGAGCAGGATTCCCCAATGCGATTGGTTACTTAACCCCAGATTCAACAAAAGTTTATTTAAGTCCAAATATGACCTTTGACTTTACTAATATCGGTTTTTTAGGCTTAACGGCAGCACAAACAAAAGCGAAATGGTTTAGTGAATTTGATCAATTAAGCTTTAAAGCAGAACAACCCATCATCCATTGGCCTTGGCATGACTATGGTCCAACCACAAGTCTTACAGAAGGCTATACCATTGATATGTTTGAAAGCTTGATCAGTAAAGCATTTAATGCAGGCAGCGAATTTGTCACAGCTAATGACTTTAGAAAACGTCTGGAAAGCTTTAAAGCTGCCACTTTAACCCTAACCCGTAATGGCGATGATATTACAGCAGTCGTTGTAGGCAATCATTTAGGACATTCAGCGCTTAAAGTGGATGATGATAAAGTAATTAAATCAGTGGATAATTGGTATGCTTATAATGATCAATACCTTTATCTTGATCAAGATGCAGGTAGCTATACACTTCATTTAGGCAATACTCAGGATGCAGTCACTCATATTAGCTACCTACCCATGCGCACTAATCTCATCAGCATAACAGGTGATGGTCAGAATTTATCTTTTAGCTTTTCAGGTAAAGGAGCAGTTGAAGTTGAAATGGCATGTGCAAGCACACCCGTTGTCACAGGCGCTGACCAATATCAGATAACAGGTAATACCCTTAAATTAGAATTTGACAATATTGCAGTACACAATGCAACAATTCAATTAGGTTGTCCTTAATATAATTAGTGAAATCACACGCCTGACGGAGCTTCTAGCCCCGTCGCAACATTTTGCTCGCACCCAAATTCCTATTTAGTTAAGTCGTATGTGTCAAGTCCTCATTCCACACGAAGTAAATGTAAAGCACTCACCGCAACAGGTTGATTTTAGTGAATGCGCTATTGCTTATCCACTCTATAAATCACAATTGGCGAAGATCTATAAAAATAGATAATATAATTGCTTTGATAAAATGAATAATTGTGTATAGAGCCACAACCCGCACCAAGCCCAAAAGGATAACCATTAAATAAACAACAACTCGCAGCAAAAATTTGGAAATCTACCAACCAGATGCGTTCCAAAAATTGCACATACAATCATTGAGCGAGCAATCAGTTCGACAGCCTAGGTAACAAACCCCGTCGGGCTAAAATATGAATGATTTTGGACGTTTTGATGCCTTAAAATCTTGCGTGGACAAGGCAAAAGCCAAAACCTATTTTGAACAACGCGATGGCAAGACAATTTCACCGTTTAAGGTGAATATTGAAGTGGATAAGTTGTTGCGTGGGTTTATTATAAATGATGGAGAGCTTGATTTATAAACTTTATAAACCCTATCATTGTAGTAAAACTAACCAAAATATATTTCATTTTACTTTGCCCCTCCCAATTATTCTGATCTCAATTATCCTGAATATATAACTTTTCCTCGTTTTAATGATCTCAATCGTTGCGTAGCTCGTATCGAGCTTTGTAGAATACGAGCAAATAATAAACCAACGGTGCTGTTTTCATAAAACTTCACAAAATGTGCAATAGTACCAGAATAGATTTTCTTATCAGGTTATGTTGGGTAAGTTTTAAGATGGCTAGTACCTGAAATAATTTCCTTAATTATCACGAAGAGGTTTTGTTTCTGATTCAATTATCTCAAGAGAAGCATCGTTATTCTGTATAATGATTGAGATGATTGAATCAGGGGTGATAGGGCAAGTTTAAATTGGGAGGTTCTTTCATGTATGTTCCTTAGCTTAATCAATAAAAATTTCTAAGTCAGAAGGATGGAGTATAGAGATGAAAGTTACATTATACGGTGTGCGAGGATCAATACCTACCTCCAGTGGGGAGACGATAAAATACGGCGGGCATACTGCCTGTATTTTTGTTGAGGTAGATAATAAATTACTAGTTTTTGATGCAGGTACGGGGATTCGCAAACTGGGTAATGATATTGCGAAGGATGATCGGGATATTTATTTGTTTTTTAGTCATTATCACTGGGATCATATTCAGGGTTTTCCTTTTTTTAAGCCTGCTTATCAATGTGGACGGAATATTCATTTATTATCGGCTTATCTTCCTGAAAAAAATGCTAGAGCAGTTTTAGATCAAATGGTGAATCCTCATTTTCCTGTTCCTGGTGATAAAGTACAGGCAAAAGTACGGGTTATGGCAATGGATGCTGAGGGGAATTTAGCGCTTGGTAAGATTAAAATTACTACCTGTGCATTGAATCATCCCGGTGGGGGAGCGGCTTATCGTCTTGAAACGGAACAGGGGAGTTTTGCCTATGTAACTGATAATGAGCTTTATCCACCTAATGAACCCAATACCACATGGGAGCAGTGGGTTGATTTTTTGCAAGGGGTTGATTTGCTTATCCATGATGCAATGTATCTTGATGAAGAACAGAAAAGCACCCACGGCTGGGGGCATTCACTTATCTCTCAAGCCATTCGCTTAGCAAAAGATGCTAACGTCGCTAATCTTGTTTTATTCCATCATGACCCTGATCGAACGGATGAGCAGTTAGAGGGTATTTTAGAAGATTGTCAAACTTGGGTTGATAAGAATAATGCTTCTTATAAGCTAAGATTAGCAAAAGAAACCGATGTTTATCATATTTTAAATTCTACAGTAGAACTTAATTCTTAGATTCTTGATTTTGTGGTTATTTTCTATTCGTTATAAGTTGTAAGAACTATGGTGCATAGAATGCACCCTAGTTCGCCAAATTCCCACCAAGAAACTTATTCAATAATTCTTCTACCGCAGGGCTTTTCTGTTTAACAGCTTCAATAGATTTACCTAGGGATAAGGAGCGGGCAAAGGAGTTGAAATAATCACCTTCACCGCCGACAATATCAATATTGGCTTTTGCCAGTGCGGTGGATAAGACTTTAGCTTGGTAGGCGGCAATTTCTTTATCGGCATCAATTTGAATAATGGCTTGTTCAAAGGCTTTATCTAATTTCATACGGAATTCTTCGTGTTCACGCGAGTCTTCGCTCATTTGTTCCATTGCTTTGAATTTTTCCACTAATCCATCGGCTTCTGCCTTGAATTTTTCGCGGGTGACAATGGCTTGTGATAAGCCGATTTTTTCATTACCTTTGGCTTCGGCATCTAATTTTTCTTGTAGGATATTAGCTTCCATTAGACCTTCTTTTTCTTTGGCAATGGTTTGAGCTTCCATGCCTGTCGCCTCGGCGGTCATGCGTTCTTGTAACACTTTGGCTTCTGCAATCCCTTCTATTTGTTTTGCAACGGCTTTTGCTTCGATGACTTTTGCCTCTGCCAGTCCAGAGGCGGCTTTTTCTGCGCGTGTACCTTCAGCAAGTTTTATTTTTGCATCGGCTTCTTTAGAGGAGGCGTCTAGTTCAGCTTGTGCAATGGTATTAATTTCTTTGGCTTTATGGACGGCTTTGATTTCATCTGCTTGTGCTTGTTTGACCTGTTTAACTAATTCTTCTTCTGCTTTTGCTTCAGCTTCTAAAATGGTGGCTTGCTTTTGACGTTCTGCTTCACTGATAAGGCGGACATCATTAATTTTTTCTTCTTGTTCGGCAACGGTTCGATCAACAGAAACACGTTCACGAATAACATTAGCAATTTCTTTCTTTTCTATCTCCAAGGCTTTTTCTTTTTCAATTTCTTGTATCGCTACTTCACGCTCTCTAGAGACGGTTTCTAACTCTCGGGCGCGAATGACTTTTTCTTCTTCAATGCTGATTGCGCGTAAACGGTTATTTTGTGCTACTTCGACTTCACGTTGTTTATTTTCTTCCAATATTGCTATTTGTTCTTCAGTAATAATCCGTGCTTTTTCTGCACGCAATCGTTCTTCTTCTTGGATTTTATTGATTTCTGCTTCTTCACGGGCTTGAATTGTTTTAACTTCACGTTCTTGACGTGCTTCTGCATCGGCTTCTTGACGTTCTAAAGCTAGCATAGCCTCCCGCGTTTCGACATTCTTTTTGGTAATAGAAAGTTGTTCATTACGTTCTAAAACATTGGTTTGCACATTTTGGGTGGCGGTTAATTCAGTAATTTTTCGAATTCCTTCAGCATCAAGGATATTATCGGTATCTAAGGCACTTTTAGGGGTTTGTTCCAAATAATCTATTGCCACATCTTCTAATATATAACCATTTAGGTCATTACCAATCACAGCAATAATGCTGTCTCTAAAGCCAATACGGTTTTCAAATAGACTAATAAAGTCCATTTGCTTGCCGACGGTTTTTAAGGCCTCTGAGAATTTTGCATTGAATAATTCATGCACTGCATCTTTGTCAGAGGCACGTTCTACACCAATTGATTTTGCAACTTTTAATACGTCTTCACTGGTTTCATTGACACGTAAATAAAAGGCAACGGTAATATCAGCGCGTATATTATCACGGCAGATTAAGCCCTCTTTATTGCGACGGTCTAGTTCTAAGGTGATTAGTGAGATTTTCATTAATTCTTTTTTATTGATCACAGGCCAGACAATGCCACCTGTAAATTTTACATTTGGCACAGAAGACATATCATTAATAATTAAAGCCCAACCTTGAGGAACTTTAACGTAAAAGCGGCTAAATGATAGGATCAGTCCTGTGACAATCAGTGCGATAACTGCAAGGCTAATTAAAATGATTATAATGAGTGAGCTTCCCATTGTTTTTTTCCTTATTTATTAGTTATAAAGTTTAATCTTTTTTAAATTTCTTGTTGAAGTGAAAGCTTCGGCTTTTTTTAGTTTGTGAGTCGCACAGGATCAATTTTGGCACCCTAAATATTATAAGTATTACTTTCACGAAGATATTCTTTGAGTATTACTTTATCACCACGTTTATAGTGATTAGGTTCTTTTGTACGAATTTGTAAAATTAAGCCTGCGCCACCATCATTGAGTTCGACAGATCCATAGCTTAGATTCACTTTTTCTGAGCGTATTGTAGCGGTTCTTCCCACAAAATCTGTGGCGGATGCACCTTTTGCCTCTTTTTTTAATTTTTTCATTAAAGGTTTAAAGGGAGTCAGTAAGCTTATAACAATCGGTAGGGCAAGTGCAGGGGAGAGCAGTAGTAACCAAAAACCAAGTGCTACCTTTGCCATTTTGTTATCAATATTTTTCATCATGTTATTGATGAAAAATTCAACCATATAAAAGCATAGAATCCATGAGATAAAAACAATAAGGGAGATGGATAAGGTGAGTGGAATACCATCGAGTCGGAATTTAGTTAACCACCCTGTTAAACTACTCGCATTATCACCTGTATCCATTTCTATTTCAGCGTCAAAAGAGTCAACTCCACCTATGCCAAATATGGATATTAACCAGTAAATGACAACCAGTACTAACAGTCCTGTGTAGAAAAGTGTTGGAAAGGTGAAGGCGTTACTTAGAAAGTCGATCATGTTTTTATTTCTTTAAGCATAATCGTATAACCATCTGGAAATACGATTAAGGGTTTTCTGGAAGTCTTTATGTTTGACAGGTTTAAGTAAATAAGTGGTAGCCCCTGCGAGGATTCCTTCTACCTCATCAAGCGGCTCTGTTTTACCACTTAACATAATGACAGGGGTTCTTTTATAATTTTTGTTTTTGCGTAATTGTCTACATACTTCATAACCATAGATGTCGGGCATAATAATATCTAAAAAGATAAGATCGTATTGTGTTGTGTTAATTTTTTCTAATGCATCTTTACCACAAACGGCATAAGATGCACTGATAGGCGTATCTCGTAGTTCAAGTTCTAATTGTTTTCTGATAGCAGCACTGTCATCTACAACAAGTGCATGAAAATCACTTTTTGTCGTCTTGGTTTTTTGATTGCTTTTTGGTACTGGAGGCTTGCTAGTTGTTGTTTTATTTTCAGTTGATTTTCCACATAATTGCGCCCCTTTTTCCATTGCTCGCATCACGCGGGTGATTAATAAGGGACGTTTGATATCATAAATACCAGTAAAGCCGTCATCTTGGTTACTCACTGTAATGATAATTTGTGATTGTTGTTGTTCTTGTGCAGATTTTATAGCCGTTGGTTCATTATTAACAATAAAGAGATCTGCTGTTTTAGCAGAACATTGATGGAACGCCTTATTTTTTTTTGCAAAAAACTCAATGACTCGCTCAAAGACGGCTAGATCTTTAACGGATAATCCAAAAAAACAGAGTCCTATACTTTTCATTGTATTCATTATAGTTCAACCTTATCTAATGACTTATAAGCTATATACTTATCGACTGTTGATTGTAATGTACTCTTATCAACAGGTTTGGTTAAATATTCATCTACGCCCGCTTGAGCGGCTAGTTTCCTATGTTTTTCAGTGCTTCGGGAAGTAATCATAATAATTGGTAACTTCCTTGTTCCCGACCAAGTACGTAGGGATTCCACCATTTCTAAACCATTCATTTTGGGCATTTCCAAGTCGGTAACAATGAGTTTGAAAGGTGATTGTTCTATTTGTTGCAATGCATCAGCACCATCAACCGCAGTACAGACTTGATGACCTAATGCTTCTAGCATGAGTCGCAAAGCAGTACGATTACTCAAAGAGTCATCGACCACGAGGATTTTATCTTGATTAATATTGATACTATATGAATCACCGATATTAGGTCGTTGCTTCAAGGTGCTATCATTTGCTGATCTTAATAATTCAGGTAGATTGAGAGCGGGGGCCACCACACCATTGGGTAGTAAACAAACACCGTTGACCCCTGTTACGTTTGTCATCCAAGGCTTTAGAGTTTTAATAGTAATATTTAAAGGCTTTAATATTTGATCAACGTATAACGCATAATATTGGTTTTGATGCTCGACAATAAGGACTGATTGACTTTTATCGCTAATAAATTTGGAGCTAGGCCAAGATAAAAAAGGTGATAATGATAATAAAGGAATCGCTTGTTGATGATAGTCGATAAATAATCGCCCCTCTTTTTGCTCAACACTATGAGGGCTTAAATAATGAATTTGTTGAATGAAGGCATTAGGAATAGCAAATGTATAACCTAAAATATCCACCAACAAAATATTCGCAGTAGAGAGAGTCAGTGGAACCTGTATTTGTATTTCGCTACCCTTGTTTTTTTCGCTACGGATGGAAATATTGCCTGATAAATTTTTGATCGCTGAATTGACAACATCCATACCAACACCACGTCCTGAGGTTTCTGTTATTTCATCGCGTGTTGAAAAACCAGGGCGTAAAATTAAGCGTAATTTTTCATTTTGAGAGAGTTTCGTTTCTGCTGTAATTAAACCTTTTTTTATCGCTGTTTGGTAAACTTTATCGGCATCAATGCCTGCGCCATCGTCTTTTAGTGTAAGGAGAACTTGGTCGTTTTGTTGGGAGAAATTTAATTGAATTTTTCCTGATTTATTTTTGTTTTTTTGTTGACGAATGTCAGCAGGCTCTATGCCATGATCGACGGCATTGCGAAGTAAGTGCAGTAAAGGGTCAATCAAACCTTTAATGACATCAGTATCAAGTGCTATTTCATCTCCAATAATTTCTAATTCAGCTTGTTTGTTAGTTTGACGGCAGGTTTCACGCACAATACGCTGTAGTCGTGGAGCAAGAATTTTTGCCGATTCCATACGCATTTGTAATACAGTGCTATTGAGTTGATTATTAATTTGTTTTTGTGAATGTGACTGTGCTTTTAATGCATTTAATTGTTGTGTAAGTGAGAGTGACATTTTATGGTCATCTTCAACTGTTTCAGAAAGTAGCGCTGTAATGCTGTGTAATTCGTTATAGCTATCCATTTCTAGAGAGTCCATAGCGATTATTTCAGCAGATTTTAAATGATCTGATTGTGTTTGTTTTGTCATGCTTGGACGGGAGAGAGTGGCAGTTTGTTGATTAACAGCCCATTCTAGTTCGTCTAACATATTCCGAACACGTTCATTACGTTCGTCAATAGCCTGCCTTTCACGTAAAAGTAATGTAATTTGATCGGCCATTTGTGTGTTATGGGTCATTAATTCACTAGAAAAGCTTAATAGTTTGTCAATGACTGAAATAGGCACGCGCAACGTAGTTTCATTGAGATTAGCGCGAACTGGCGTAGTGACGGCAGGATTCGCTGTGTTATTGTCAACAGAGGGTGCTATCAGTATTTCTTCTAAAGGCTGAAAGTGAAGATTGAACGGATTACTGTTATCTGTTGTAGTCTCTATTTGTTTTTCATCAATCACTGGCGTTATTTGACGCTGATCTTTTTCATACTTGTCTTGTTTTGACTTATCCTGTTTGGACTCATTTTTTTCAGATTTATCTTTTTCAGGCTTCTCTGGTTCAACTACTTCTTTTTCTAAAGGCTCGTTTGATAAATATTGTTGCCAATGCGAGAGTTTTTCATACAAATTAGGATATTCTTTGGGTGGAGTACCTTCTGAAAGCAAAGAATCATAAAGGCTTTCTAATAAATCAGCAGATTCAGTGAGGAGTTCGGAGAGTCTTGGAGG